>JAJYOH010000595.1 GCA_021796315.1 Chloroflexota bacterium | reverse complement strand
GAAAATAAAGGTATCCTCAACATGGACGGCGAGGAACTTTTTGAGTTTGGCCGCCGCGCCGCCGATGTTGGACTCGGCATGACGGTTCACGCCATCGGTGATCGTGCCAATCATGAAGTGTTGAACGCGTACCAGCAATTACGCGCGTATGAAAAAGAAAAAGGCCTGCCGCATTTGCGTCACCGCATCGAGCATGTGCAGGTGCTTCATCCCGACGATGCGACGCGCCTCGCGCAACTGGATGTGATTGCCTCGATGCAACCCATCCATGCCACGTCGGACATGTTGATGGCCGATCATTATTGGGGCGGGCGCGCCGCGCTTTCCTATGCCTGGCGGACTCAACTGGAGGCGGGCGCGCATTTAACCTTCGGGTCGGATGCGCCGGTAGAATCGCCGAACCCGTTTTGGGGTCTGTACGCCGCGGTCACACGTCGACGCGCAGACGGGTCGCCGTCAAAGGAAGGTTGGAGGCCTGAACAGCGTTTGTCCGTGCAAGAGGCCCTCCAAGGTTTCACCGTTGGCGCGGCGTACGCGGCCTACGCCGAGAATCGTCTCGGACGACTTGCTCCGGGCTATCTGGCTGACTTGATCGTGATCGAGGATGACCCGTTTACCTGCAATCCTGACGATATGAAAGATTTTCAATCCTCAGCTACAATGGTGGGTGGAGAGTGGGTGCTGGAAAGTTGATGTTGCCGCTGTCTTAATTTTGGCGATGGGTTCGTAAGGAGTGTTTTATGGCAAAACAAAAGCCACAACTAACACCTGAAATGCTTGTGCCTAAATTGGGGGAAGCGCTTGTTCGAGGCAACCATATCACCGAAATCGATCTACAGAAAGCCCTGACATATCAGCAGGAACAGGTGGCGCAAGGCAAAACATATTTGCTCGGTCAGGCCCTCTTGGATCTGAATCTGCTTGACCGTCCAACGCTGGATGAGGCTGTCACCGAACAGATCATCCAATTACGCTCGGCGTTGCAGGCCGCTAACCGGAATCTCGAGCAACGCGTCCAGGAACGCACCGGGGAATTGCAGGAGGCGCTCGAACGGCTTTCAGAACTTAGCCAGATAAAAGCCAACTTTGTCGCCAACATTTCGCATGAATTGCGCACGCCGTTGACACACATTAAGGGCTATATTGAATTGATGGTCACGGATTCGCTGGGTCCGTTAACCGAAGAACAACGCCATGCTTTACAAGTTAGTCAAAAAGCTTCCACTCGCCTTGAAAATATGATCGAAGACCTGATCATGTTCTCGCTGGCTTCGCGCGGCGAGATGAGCATGATGCAGGAATCTTTTGATATTCGTCGCATTGCGAATCTGGCGGCCAAGACAGCATTACAAAAGGCCGAAGAGCGCGGGGTGCAGGTGCATGTTGTGGGGGACGAGAACATACCGCTAGTCCAGGGTGACCCGGAAAAGATCAGTTGGGCATTGAATCAACTTCTGGACAATGCCGTCAAATTCACTCCCTCTGGCGGACGCGTCATCATTAGCCTGAAAGAAGAAGGCGTCAACCTGGTGATGATCTCTGTCACAGATACGGGCATTGGTATTCCGGCGCATCGTTTGAAGGAAATTTTTGAGCCGTTCCATCAGTTGGATGGCTCATCCACGCGCAAAGCAGGCGGCACTGGTCTGGGGCTTTCGCTGGTGCGTCAGATCATTGAAGCACACGGCTCTTTAGTGGATGTGAATTCGGTCGAGGGCAGAGGCACAACTTTCAAATTCCCTCTGCTGGCTGTTGAGGAAGAAAAGCAAAAAAAACGACAGGCCTGACTTATGCCGGTAGACCCTGAGACCGTAGAATATCTGTATTCTATTTTATTCCCCTTGAATCAGAAGGCCGATTGGAAAGCCTCGCTCGGTAACCTGTTCGCGTCGTTGCACGAAGATTTTTTGTACGATAACATGGCTGTCTATTTGCTTGACCCGCAGACCAGTGGCCTGGATGTAATATATGCCCGCGCGGTTGGACGTGGTAAATCATCCGAAGCCGACGTCAGCTGGGGCGAGGGGATCGCGGAAGACGTCATCGCCCAGGGAAAAATAATTACTCACGAACCCGGTCCATATCCCGACCGTCTGGATCAGCCCTATCTGCTTGGCCTGCCTTTATACATCGCTGAACGAATGAACGGCGCCCTGGTTTTCATCCGCTTTGGCGGTCCGCGCTATTCTGAAACGCATCAACATTTTGCGGCACTGATTGCTGCCTCAACTGCATCTTTGCTTGAACGCAAGGCTTTGCAGGAGGCGCGCGCCGATCTTGAATCGATCCAGAAGCAAATGCGATTGCAGGATGATTTTGTTTCCACGATCTCACACGAACTCCGTACGCCGCTCGGCTTTATTAAAGGCTACAGCACCAGCCTGCTGCGCGAAGACACCAAGTGGGACGAGAAAACCCAGCGCGAGTTTTTAGCCATTATTGACGATGAGGCTGACCGCTTAACTCATTTGATCGAGAACATGCTTGAATCGGCGCGCATGCAAAGCAAGACGCTCCAGGTCAAGTTCCAACCTTTGCGTCTCGATGCGATCGTGCGTGATGTTGCTACGCGCGTTCGCACACACCACCCCGAGTTGGAAATCGACATTGAATTTGATGCGGCGCCACCCATTCTTGGCGACAGCGTTCGTCTCTCACAGGTCTTCGAGAATCTCTT
Organism: Chloroflexota bacterium; assembly: GCA_021796315.1. Next base: position 379 of record JAJYOH010000595.1, on the reverse strand, counting down.
CAGCAATGCCACGAAATATGCACCCGGCGCCCCACTGACTATTAAACTAAAGCGCACCGAAAAAAAATTACGCGTCAGTTTTGCCGACCACGGCCCTGGAATCCCAGAAGATTTCATCCCGTTTATTTTTGAGCGCTTTTATCGCGTCCCCGGCGAGGGCTCGGTCACTGGCACCGGGCTTGGGCTTTATATTTGCAAGCAGATAATATTGGCGCATCATGGTAAGATTTGGGCAGAGTCTGTGCTAGATAAAGGCACTACCATCTTTATTGAACTGCCCGTTGATCCCAATGCCTGATCCGTTTTGTTCATAAAGGAGGACGTTGTGTCCAAGCGCATTTTGATCGTTGACGACGAGCCGCGCTACCTGCGTTTGCTG
>JAJYOH010000105.1 GCA_021796315.1 Chloroflexota bacterium | reverse complement strand
CAAGCCCGGCTATCTCTTTGTCGCGATGAAGGGCGGCTCTGTAGATGGACATGATTATATTCAAAGCGCTATCCAAAACGGCGCGGCGGCAATTGTGGGGGAAAGGGATCTAGGCGGACTCGTAGTCCCTTATGTTCGACTCGAAAGTTCACGACAGACGCTGACATGGATCGCGGCTGCGTTTTACGATTGGCCGGGCCGCAAGCTGACGGTGATCGGCGTCACTGGCACGGACGGCAAAACCACGACAACAAATCTTATTTATAAAATTTTATTAGCTGCGAACATCAAAGCAGGCATGATCTCAACGGTCAATGCTGTGATCGGCGATGAAACTTTGGATACGGGCTTTCATGTCACGACGCCCGACGCGCATAATGTTCAGCGTTATCTCGCGCAAATGGTGGACGCGGGTTTGACACACGTTGTGTTGGAAACAACATCACATGGCTGGGCGCAATACCGCGTGGATGCCTGCGAGTTTGATGTCGGCGTGATTACTAATATCACGCACGAACATCTTGACCAGCACGGCTCGTATGAAAATTATCGCGCCGCGAAAGGGCGATTGTTTACGAGTCTCGAAAAGACTTTGCAGAAGAAGCAGGGAAATCCGCGGTTGGCTGTTCTGAACCACGATGATCATTCTTATGAATATCTTGATTCAATTACGAAGGTGAAAAAAATCAGTTATGGGTTGGGAGAGAATGCAGATGTACGCGCAGAGAAAATAGAATACAGTTCATCAGGGATGCGATTTGAAGCTGTTTTTGGTGGCCTGCGCGTAGTCATTAAGAACAACTTGGTCGGCGCCTATAACATCTCAAATTGTCTTGCTGCATTATCCGCAACGACGATTGGTTTGAACGTTGAACCCAATGTCGCGGCACGAGGCATTGAATCATTGGAAGGTGTTCCTGGCCGCATGGAACGAATTGACATGGGACAGCACTTTACTGCCATTGTTGATTTTGCTCATACACCAAATGCGTTGAAAGTTGCGTTAGAAGCAGCGCGTCAGATGCTGGTAAAAAGGAAAGGGGATAAGGGACGCGTGATCGTTGTATTTGGTTCAGCAGGATTGCGCGATAAAGAGAAACGTCGCATGATGGCTGAGACATCCGCAGAGCTGGCTGATTTAACGGTGTTGACTGCCGAAGACCCGCGCACAGAATCGCTGGATGGAATCCTCGATGAAATGGCAGCCGGTGCAAAGTCCCGCGGCGGACGCGAAGGCGAGACGTTTTGGCGCGCCCCGGATCGCGGCGAGGCGATCAAGTTCGCGCTGAGTCTCGCGCGTCCCGGTGACATCGTCTTGTCGTGCGGAAAAGGTCATGAACAATCCATGTGCTTTGGGAAGATCGAATATCCGTGGGACGATCGCGTTGCGATGCGCGCCGCGCTCGCAGAATTGTTGCATGTAGATGGGCCGAAGATGCTATATTTACCGACACAAGATAAAACCGAAGCGGAGTGGTTGAAACATGAAGATGGTAGTTGAGTAGGGCGGCGGGTCTCGATAAAGCCTTCGGCTACTCGACCAGCGCCGCCATAACGCCCTATGCCTTTTGTTTTGCGAGGGTTCGGGGTCGAAACCACTGATGATCATTTGGAGCGACTTAATGATTGAAGTAAAACCAGTTACTTTACAAGGTAAATATGTGCGGCTTGAGCCGTTGAATGAATCGCATGTGTCCGGTTTGGCGGAGATTGGTGTCGGTAAGCCATTCTGGGATTTTATGGTTTATGGGAAGATGGAAAGCGTGGACGATATGTCGAACTGGGTCAAAGGTTTATTGGGCCGCGCCGCCAAAGGCACGGACCTGCCGTTTGCCGTTATTCATCTTGCATCGGGACGCGTGGCAGGCGCGACACGTTATCTCAATATCGTGCCGGAGAATAATGGCCTGGAAGTCGGCGGCACGTGGTATGGACTCGAGTTTCAGCGCACCGCGGTCAACACAGAATGCAAATATTTGTTGATCAAGCATGCGTTTGAAGACTTGGGATGTATCCGCGTGCAGTTGAAAACTGATTCGCGCAACGTGCGTTCGCAAAGAGCCATTGAGCGCATTGGTGCTAAAAAAGAAGGCGTGCTTCGCAATCACATGATCCTGCCGGATGGATACATCCGCGATTCGGTGTTTTACAGCATTACTGATTCTGAATGGACGGACGTCAAAGTTCGACTTGAGAAGATGCTTGCCTATGGCCACCGATAGGTTCTTCGTTCTATCGTGGCTGTTCTTTTAGGTCGTCAATGCATGGCGGGAGCATTCATGTCCCTTCGCTTGAGTTCGCGCAGGTTTTCAACGATCTCCGGATCCACGTCGCCTAGTGCCACGAGTGCCTTGATCTGCTCCCCGACGATGTCTGCTGCCTTGAACGATTCGGCGTCCATAAGTGCGAAGCGCCGAGCCACGCTATACCAGCGATACCAAACTGAGTGATCGGCACGTTCGCCCGATGCGTCGAGATGGGTTCGCGCCTCTTTCATGAGCGACGCTGCCTCAGATGCCTCTTTTCCAAAATACGGCATCCCGGTCTTTCGGTCGAGGCGAATCTCGTAGGCGAGGTGGATGAGGAGCTCAGCCATCTCTGTCCGTGAGTGGAAGCCCGGTCGGACTCGATACTCTTCTGCCAGTGCGCGCAACTCCTCCAGACCGGCTTTGCGCTTCCCGGCTTCGAGCAATGCGTCCGCGTGCTCGCGTGTCATCATTTCCATCACCTCCTTCACCTTATTACAGTGTGATGCCAATCATGCCCAAGTGGTCAGTCGCTGTCTGCGCCGGGTATTTTTTATGCAACCAGAGCAAAGCTTGGGGGTGTAACAAAAATTCCGAACATCTATGGCAAGTGACTACGGCTTTCAATGAATGCTGGCATAATGAGCAATGTTCTTTATGAATTGCATGTTCCTGGCGCCTCCGCGGCTTTCTTGCAGTAGACCCAGTTCTCCGATTACCAACACCTGCCCGCCTTTTGTTCCATAATCAACCAATCCGACGAGGGGTGAGCCTGCGCCCTGGATTAAAACCAATCCGGTTTTCATGTCAAAGCCAACGGCATTATTGCTCAGCAGTGTCAGATAGGTTGCATTCATGGTCAATGGATGTTCAGAGACCGCCACGGCCGTATTTCCATCGTTGGCACCGCCGAACTTGAATCGAATGCCCATTGGCTCCAGTAAGGCGTTGGCAGAACGTCTATCCTGATTGAGGCTATTATTCATGATCGTGGATACGTAGTCATGCCCTGAATTGACCGCAACTAAAAAGCCGCCATTTTCGACATAGCCCCTCAAGGCGGCAAGCTCGGTCGCGCTCCATACCTCGAGGGCATGCCACGGAGAATTAAGCGCCGGCGGGAGGATGACAATGTCCACATCTTTCAAGTCCGCCGGGGTGATGGCTTGTCCATAGGGGATCAGGTCTGTCAACAGCGGAATCAAATGTCCAGAAATCATCGGTTTGAAATGTCCACTTTTCATCAATTAGGCAGTGACTGATGAATGCTGAGTCTGCTGCCGATGGCCAGGGATCCTGGCGAACACTTCGTTGCGAACCGCTTCATAAGCAGAGCGAATCGCCGAAGGTCGGATGCTTGTCAAGGGTGTTCTGTCCCTTGACAAGGTGACCGGAGGCGAAATAATCGCTCTGCGAGAGCGGTTCGCAGGCTGGATCAAGCAGTGGGTACCTCCATTTCTTCCTTCAGGTTCGGACGACCTAAGAGACCCGCCTTGCGTTTCTCCTTCAATCGATAGCTCTCGCCTTTAATGTTGAGGGTCGTGGAGTAATGCAGGAGGCGATCAAGCACGGCTGTCGCGAGGACCGGGTCATTGAAAAGATCACCCCAATCCAAAAAGCTTTTGTTACTGGTGATGATCAAGCTGGCGCGTTCATAGCGGCGAGCCACCAAGCGGAAGAACAGACTGGCTTCGGTATTGGAAAGCGGCAAATAGCCGACCTCATCCACGATCAACACCTTGGGATAGGTGAGTTGCTGGAGTGTTCGTTCGAGACGGTTCTCGTTGAAGGCTTTCACGAGCTTGGTCATCAGTTGTTCCAGCGTCAGGAACAACACCGAATACCCGGCTTCGATCGCTTTAATCCCAAGTCCGATCGCGATATGCGTTTTCCCGACTCCTGGAGGTCCCAGCAAAATAATATTGTGAGCGCGTTCCACAAAACTCATCCCTGCCAACTCCCGGACTTGCTTGCGATCCAAGGAAGGTTGAAAATCGAAATCAAATTGATCCAGCGTTTTCAGCCAGGGGAAACGCGCCAGTTTGAGACGGGCTTCAATGTTGCGTTGGAAGCGACCCTGCCATTCGGTTTCCAACGCCTGGATCAGGAAGTCTTTGTAGTCCAGTTGGCGTTGCGCCGCCTGCTCACAAACCGCATCGAGTTGGTTCTCCAGATGATCCAGCTTGAGTTTATCCAACAGATTTTCGAGTCCCAAAGTGGTTTGTTCTGCGACCATCACAGCACCTCCTCATAGGTGGCCAGGGAACGCTGCTCCACGTGCAGGGTGCTTTGCCACATTTGGGAGCGATGTTCCGGCAGTGTGCCCCAGCCTTCGGCTCTGCTTTTCAAGGTATGGCTGGCTACCAGGACCTCGCCCCGATAAATCCGCAACAAACCATCCAGCCCAATCCGGATCAGGACTCGTTTTCCAACAGCCGCAGGTGGAACACTATAACGGTTGCCGCTCACATCGATGTAGCCATCCCAAGCTACCTTGCGATATTCGAGATAGGAGGTGTCATAGCGCACCGCAGGCAGGGGTTGGAGATGCGGCTGCTCGCGCTGGAAGCGTTCTGCCACAATCTCTTTCACCGTGCTCTGCAGCCGCAGGTCTGCTTCTTCCCGCAGCCACTGCTCCGCCAGTTGGTTCACGTGCACCCAGCTCTCAAAACGCGGATAGCGCACAAAGAAGTTGTGTTGGATATGGGCGACCATCCGCTCATCTTTGCCTTTAGTCCGCGGCCGGTGTGGTCTACAGGCGCGCGGTATGAAACCATAGTGGCCTGCTAAATCGACAAACCGCTCATTGAATTTCGGATGACCGCTATTGGATGCCTGCAGCACGGCACTCTTCTGGTTATCCACCAACACTTCCTGAGGCACACCCCCCAAATATTCGAAGCTGCGGATCAACCCTTCATAAGTATGTTCTGCATCCTCGCGATCCGTGCACCAAAAATGGAAGCGCCGCGAGTAACCCAATTCATTCACGATGAAGTGAACCTTCACCTCCTGCCCCGCGACTTCCGCCATCGCCTCCCCCCAATCACTCTGCAATTGCTTCCCTGGCTCGGTTTCAAACCGCACGGTGGCCGGACTGGGCCGCATCACCCGCTTGGGATGCACATACAGCCGCAGCATCGTTTGACCTCCCGTGTATCCCAGTTTCTGGATCTCTCGCAGTATAACCATTACATTCCACACATTCTGTGACAACAACTCATCGACTTTCGGTTTATAGGCGTCCAACTTGCTGGGCCGGGGTTCCACTATCCGCTTCGGCGCCCCGCCGCGTTGCAGAGCTCGGCGCACCGTTCGCGGATGCACGCCTATTTCAGCTGCGATGTCTTTTACGTAGACACCACTTTCGTTCCGTGATCTAATTACCATATAAGCCTCCTTACTGAGCATAACTGTCTCCTTCGACTAGGCACCGAAAGAGACATTCTAGCGATGTTTGGAGGACTTTTCATTCCGATGATTTAAGGACTTTTACCACCGATGTCGACAGGTCAACGTCGAAGCCCTCCCAACTGAGAGCCGTCCCCAGTTCCCGCAGGGATGTAATACCAAATGATTCTGTATGACTGGCAACGATCAGCGCATGGCGATTGGGGGTGGGAGTGACGTGCAGGTTTGGTTGGATGTTGCCGATCTCGAGCGCAGCCGCCAGCATCACCTTGGTCATATCAACGAACGCAGGGCCTACAGCGCGTGCCCGCTCCAGGTCGTCATACGGATCGTGCCAATGAACGTAGTAGTGAACACTAGGCACTTCATTGTGGATGATATTGGTGTTTACATACATCAGGTTAATATTGGGGACGTCGAAGGCTTCAAAATTGTTATTATCCGATTCCAGCCCATGGTCAATGTACCGGTTGATGGTTATTCCCTGGGACGCGATGGCGCTCGACAAAAAGTCAGGCAGAAGGAGGCGGTTGTCGCCGAAACGATCATAAGACGCAAGTGTCATCGTGATCTGGCAGTTTATGCCATCCAATGGAGATCCCAAGCCATCCATTTGAACCATTGCCAGCGTATGATCCAGCAATTCCTGGTGTGTGGATACAAAATAGGATGAGCCATATACTCCAAGTTCCTCCGACCCAAACCACGCCAGATAGATATCCACAGGAGGCTCCGTCTGCGAATCGTTCAATACGTGCGCGATCTCCAACAGGGCAGCGGAACCACTGCCGTCATCGAGCGCCCCTGGGCTGTTGGGACTATCAATATGCGCTCCCAGAATGACAGCCTTGGATGAGTCTGCGCCGGGAATACGAGCAATCACATTGCCCGAAATGCCAGGGGAAAATACATCTGTATCCAGCGTAAGTTGGGCCGATTCGATGTGCTGGAGATCACTCCATGTGTTTATTCCCGCTGGACGTAGATTTTCGATGCGAACAAAGAGAATGGGTATGTGCCTCCCCGGGACTTCCATTCCAAAGGCAGAGGCTCCTTCACCTGCGCCAGAGCCATGGCTTTGCCGTTGCGTGTTGGAAAAGTGCGTCACTAACACCATCCCAGACAGTCCCTGGTTAACCATTTCCAATAGACGCCTGCTGTTTTCAGAAGCACCGAACCCATCATTTGACGCCGGATTTGTGGCACCATCAATCAAAGAATAGTCGAGGAAGAGAATCTGGTCTTTAAAATCGTCTTTCGTCAAGTTATAGAGGCTGTCTTCATCCTGTATTACCAGCGGAGCACCGGATGCGGTCATGGGATCCGGCTTCGAATCGTTGAAAGCTCCATCCGAATCGAAATAGGCCGCGAGTTGCTGGTTGAAGCGATTGCCGCGTATGCCCTCCGCAGGGACTTTGATCTCCTGACCGCCTACAGTCAGGGTCAGGCTCGAGTCCCATATCTCAGTGCTGAGATAGACGTTGAAACCCTGCCTCTCCAGTTCCAACCCTCCGTTTTGTAAGTTAGAGAACGCGCTTAACTTCTTCTCGACATAGTCCAAAGCCTCGGCTTCCCCGCTGCTGCCTGAGTTACGCCAACCGGAGTAGGGTTGGATGGATGTCAAATCTTCGAGATAAGTGAAGAGACTTTCCTCTGAGATCAAACTGTAGGGAATAACAGCTTTGGCTGGAGCGGTCGGCATGGGCGTCACACCGGGAGTCGCCAGCGGAAGCTGGTTGGTCGGCGAGGATGGCCGGCAACCACCGGACGAGAAAACCAGCACGAACATAACCAGGATGGACGCTCCCATTCTTGTGGAACGTTTTGTCATCATGATCACCACCTGCTTTTTCAAGAAGGCAAGGCGCCGAATTCCAATATTGCAATTGCTTCGGTTGCTCAGATCACAAACACTATATCAGTATAGATAATATGCTTGGATAAGGCAAGAGGGTTGCTTCTGCTGAAAACACTGCGGAGGTATGGATTCGAGAAGTTTGTGCTGTCATTTGCAGAAGGCTGGACGCGGTGTTGGTGCCTTGTTTCTGACATATGACACTCTCCTTTGTCTTGAGCAAGCCGCCGCCCAGCGAGACTGTCGAAAAAGTCTAAAGTGGCGAAAAATCCCCGCTTCGACACGGAAAATCGATCAATAATAAGCATCTCATCCCACCAGTATGGTTGAACAGGGTATTTTCTGCTCATTGATTTCCACTTCTGTGTTTTGAGTTGTACTTTTTCGACAGTCTTAACGGCCTGCGTTAGCTGCAAATGGGCGGCATTTGCAAGATAATTTGGTCTACATCTAAATTCTAGATACCAATTTTGTGAATATCATATTGACATACCTTTTCTTGTGCTAATAATACCAATTGGTATGGCTATCAATAGCGAAGCCAATGCCACTAGAGTTATGTCTGAAATCTGGAGCAACCACTTCCACAGATTTTCTTGCTCTGTCGTCTTATTAGCTACAATATCGCCGTTTGAATTTACGCAATCAAAATGATCGGTTACAGTTTTGTAAGATGTCCCATTACCGATGGATTCAACCACATCTATCCGAACTGTGGTATCTGTAGGACAAACCTTCGGACCAGTTATTTTTGTTGCAAAATCAGTTTCATTCGTCCACCCAGCTATCATCGGCGATACCATATAACTGATAAACCCCATAAAAACTACTAGCACTATGAATACCCGAAAAATTTGGCGCAACATTTTAGACGCTCCTTTTAACAGGCTGTAGATTGAATTGCTCCGTAATAGCGCAAAATTCATGCAAATCCGCCTAAACCGCTAAAACCCTATACCTTGGCGTTAGTATAGCACTTTTGCCAATCGTCTCTTATTTCCTGGCGAGGATTATCGCCCTTTCTGCCGGGATTCTTCAAACGACACATCGTCTCGTTTAAACGAATCGCCGTCTTGTTTTAACAAGACGCCGTCTCGTTCGGCATATCTCACCGTCTCGTTCAGTGTTCCTAACCGCCTTGTTAAAACGAATCGCCGTCTCGTTTGGCCCGTCTCACTGAGCTGTTTGGCGTTTCCTGCCGAGAACTTTCCCATTTCTCGCCGAGATGCTTCAAACGACTCAGTGAGATCCTTGCAATGACTCGCTGAGTCATCCAGCGCTTCCAGCCGGGAAACACGCTGTGTCCTCCAAACATGGCTTCAATCTTCGCGATAACCGTATAAAGCCAGGGCGCTCGAACATCTTTCCCAATCAAAACCTGATATTCTCATAACCTGTTATCGTAATCAATCTTGCGATTAGGCTTATCAACTCGTCGGTCAATGATTTCTGCTGAGTGACAGCCTTGATCTCTTCCACATATAAGTGAATCCATTCAATGGCTTGAGCATAAGAGCTTGGAGCGTTCTTCTTCACCCACGGCCAATGCAAATATTTATTCTTCGTCTTTTCAATATGCGATACAAGTCGTTCATATTCACCGGAATTCTCTCTAGCCATGCCCAAGAGGATGTTTGGCGAATGAACCAGATAATCCTGTTTGGCATCCGAGATATCGTCCACGACTTGAGTCGCCATACTATAAAGATAGATGAGTTTGGCGGCGTTCTCGGCCAGATCGTCAGGGACATCGTAAAGGCTGCTCAGAATAAGACTCCAGTTGGTGTTCAGCTCGCCGGTTGTGATTTCTTTAAATATCCTGATCTCATCCAGCGTCATATTTTCTGAAGCCATCCAGCGCCGAAAGTTGTGCAGGTTATGATCGAGATAAGTGTTGATTAGTTTCTGTGGATGATTGCCGTTCTGCCCATTTTTACAAGAGTTTTTCAGCCGGCAGTTCAGGTCGGCGCGAATCGCTTGAATTCCGGGCTGTAATTCGATTTGTTCCACCAAATGATCGCGCAAGCCGCGGCTGTCGAAGCTATCGAGATAAGTATCAATCTGGCAAATAAATCGCAAGTAAATTTCGGCTGGCAAAGAACGGTCGGGCTGACTCAATACAAGCGGCAGCGCGTTGCAATACCGGCTCCAAAAAAATAAATTGTATGCATAAAACCACATCATGGGACGCGGGTAGATTTCCGCCAGGCTCGGCCATTCATGTTCACTCAAGTTATGCTGAAAGGTTCCCAGCCAGCCAAGCATCTGGCCCATCATCACCGGGCCGCCTGCAACGTATAGAGGCAGGTCTGCCAGTTTGAACAGGCGCATCTTTCCGATGTTTTCACTGGGAACTTGGGAAAACATCGCGTACATAAGCGTATGCAGATGCGCGCCCAACTGCCTCAGGTTTAAATCCATACTTACTTGAAGATGTTTTTGATTATGTCGGGGACTGCGTTTTTGAGTACATCCGAAAAGGTTGGCCCGTTGGTTTGACCCGGCAGCAGGCTGATGATCAGATTGCCGAGAGTCGGGACAATTGCCGCTGAGATGATCTCCCTGACGCCTCCAGCCGTGATCGGCCACTCCGGAACCGATTCCACCTCTTCGATCATTTTCTTGACGCCCGTGATGTTTTCGTAGGTCTGTTGAAGCTCTTGATTTAAATCCTGCGCCTGCTTGTGAACGCCCTTCTTTTTTGCGTGATGTTCCTCGTCGGCGAGCGCGGATTTGTAGAGTGCGCTCAAGCGGTCAGCCTTGGTGAAAAGCTCAGATTGAATTTCCAAAAGGTTGGATATCTGGAAATTTTTATCGCGGATGATCGCCCGATGTGCAAAATATACCGGTAGCAGCAAACAACAAACGACAACGATGGACGCAATGATGGAAACGCTGAAATTGGCGAGCACGATGGCTGAATCGATCTTAAGAACGGGCGGTGCAACGCACAAAATGTTGGGCGCCGATACGGCGCGGATGGGACCTACAAATGCAAAAGCAAGCAGCGCCCAGAATGACAAGCCGATGCTCAAGCTTGCAATGGCTCGCAGGATGCGGATATGAGAAAGTTTGAGCCGTAGCGTCAGCAGGTCATATAGCAGAACCATCACACCGATAATCCCGACCGCGCCGCTTCCCAGAACGAATCCGCCTGCGATAATGTCAATGAAGGCATAATAACTTTTGAAGAACAAGGGATCCGAACTGGTGGCCCAGACATCGCCCAGCCAGATTGGTGCGCGCCATAGCGTATCCAAGTTAAGATAATTCAGGAATGCAATAACGACGCTGCCCAAACCAATTACCCAGAAACGGTTTGCGATGAGGTCCGCCCATTTTTTTATTTTGGCGCTGAATTCTTCTTGAGAAGATTCGAAAGCCGGATAGATTCTTTCCAGATATTTTGGGAAATAAATGGCAAACCAGGTATAGGCTGCAAGTGCCACAACCAGCCCAAATGGATAAGCCAGCAAGTTGCAGCCAAACAAATACAGGTTTCTGGTCAGAGCCGCAATTGCCGCACCGATGGCAAAGATCGCCAGCGGTATTCCTAACACGACAGCGAGCGGTGGCAAGCGCCGCAACAGCCAGAATACCCAGTTTTTGGAGAAATAATCCCGAATAGTCTGTTCGTTCATCGCCTTATTCCATTATAACGAGCGCTATTCAGAATGTCTATTCCTTTTTGAATTTATTCTTCGGTGTATCCACACAATGCCAGCGCGCCGGGGCCAGTGTTGATTCCCAGCACGGGGCCTGTGATGTTGATCAGCAGTTCGTGCGGCGAAAATTCCTTGCGAATGCGCTCGGCGATTTGTTGGGCTTCGTCCAGCGCGTTGCCATGCAAAATGGCGAGATGCAATAACTCGCCCGGCTGGATTTGCTCGAAGAATCGCTGAATGAGCATTTCGATGGACTTCTTGCGCGTCCGTGCCCGCCCCGACGATTCAACGATTCCCGTTTCGTGATTGATCTGAACCAGCGGCTTCAAGTCCAATAAACTGCCGACCAGTCGCGTCGCGTTGCCGATTCGTCCGCCGCGGTATAAAAACTCCAGCGTATCAAGACAGACAATTTGGACGAGGCGTTTTCGCACATTGTTCACGGCTTCGATGATTTGATCTGCATTCGCTCCGTCCAAGCGGGCGCGTGCCGCAGCCAACACTTGCCATCCCAGACTCATCGTCGGCCCCTTTGAATCGATAACTCTAACCGGCACATTTATTTGTTCCGCAACTTGTTTCGCCAATTGAAAGGTTCCGCTCATCGCGCTGCTGACCGTCAGCATGATGATTTCTTTTGCATTATCTTCAATTGCTGAACGATATGCCTTTTCAAAATCGGCAGGAGTGGGAAGAGTCGTTGTCGGCATTTTCGGATCGGTCTTGATTCGTTCGTAAAATTGCTGCGGCGTGATGTCAATGCGGTCACGCAAAATTTCGTCGCCCCATACAACTGTTTGCGGAATGACGGAGATGCCGTACTGTTCGACCAAGTTCTGTGGAATATCGCAAGTGCTGTCGGCGATCAATGCAATATCTTGTGCAGTCATGGATTTTTCCTTTCCGCTTTGTGCCCTTCGTGTCCTTTATGTTTAATATCGGCCTATGCTGTTTCGATAGCAGGCACCGACTCTGTTCGTCGTCCTGATAAAAATAATAGCACAAGTCCGCTCGTTGCGCCGATGATGAGTCCTGCGATCCAAATGGAGCGCGGCGCGATTTGATCGTTGATGTATCCACCGAGGATCGGCGCGATGGCACGCGACGCGCCCCATCCGAACCAGTAAATGCTCATATATCGTCCACGTAAATTGGACGGTGCAAGATCGGCGACATATTTGGTCGCGGTGGGGACGAGTGTCAATTCGCCAAACGTCAGGATGACCATGCTCAGCCAGAATCCCCAGAATCCACTCATCAATGCCACGCTGCCAACGCCGAGGGAGTAGATCAACAATCCGACGGCCACCACCGGCAAGGCCGGGTAACGACGCGTCACGCGTGTCACCGCATACTGAACGAAGACGCACATCAACGCGTTGGTAGTGGGAATCCATCCGTACAGATCTTCCGGCAACCCGAAATTGATTTTGGTATAAACGGCCAGCAGAACCCAAAGCATGGACGGCGCGATTAATCCCGTTGCAATTAAAGATATGATGCCAACATAATGTTTGTCTTGGAAGACTTGGCGATAACCACCGTCAGGTTTTACCGCTTCATATTTTGCTTCGGGATGCATTTTTGTTTTGACCAGTGTCTCGCGCGCAAGGAAGAAAAGCAATGTGCTGTAAATCAGAAAGCCGGTCGTTGCCGCGTAAAAAGCAAGTGCGTAAGATTGAGACGCGACGAATCCGCCGATGGCCGGACCAATGGCGAAGCCTGCGTTGTTGATCATGCGATTGATGGCATACGCGTCGACGCGCTTTTCGGGCGGGATCAAGTCGGCCAGCATCGCATCCGCCCCGACTTGATATAGCGGATTCGACATCCCGATCAGGAACATCAATATTGCGAACTGAGCATAGCTATTGGCTTGCAGAAGAAAAAAGTAAACAAGGCCATTTGCGGTGAGGCTGATGTTCATAACCAATTTGCGTCCGGCTTTGTCGGCCAATGTTCCCGCTAAAAAATGCATCCCGAAGCAAAATATG
>JAJYOH010000104.1 GCA_021796315.1 Chloroflexota bacterium | reverse complement strand
ACGGGGGATTTCGATTGCGGCCTTTCTGGGAATCGTTGTTTATTCACTGATCTTTATTTTTAATCGGGAGCCGACTTCCCTGCCGCGCATTGCGGTCGGTGCATTCATTCTGCTCGCCTCATTACTGACCTTGATCTGGCGCGCGGTATACATTCGCCTTTATCGTTCAACCGGACTTCAGCGGCGTGTGCTGGTCCTGGGCGCTGGCAAGGCCGGAACAACCCTGGCGCAGGTGTACAAACTTCTAACGCCTCCGCCGTTCAATCTGGTTGGGTTTATTGATGATGATCCCAAAAAGGTTAGACGTTCCTTTGATGGATTTCCGGTCATAGGTACCAGCAAACAGTTAATTCAATTGGTGGATGATTATCATATTTCCGATCTGGTGATGGCGATCAATGGTGAAGTAAGCGGGACAACTTTTCAAGCGATTCTCGATGTGCAGGAAGCCGGCGTGGAAGTCACGCGCATGCCCATTCTCTACGAGGAAATTGCCTTGCGCGTTCCCATTCACCATCTTGAATCGGACTGGCTCATCCGCTCTTTCGTGGACCAGTTGCGTGTCAGCGTTATTTATGAATTATTGAAACGCCTGATGGATATGTTGGGCGGGCTGGCTGGATTATTAATCTTTGCCATTATTTATCCATTCGCTGCCATTGCCACGTTGATCGATAGCGGCCTGCCGATCTTTTACTCACAGGATCGTCTTGGCAAAGGCGGGCATGTTTTCAAGATCTACAAATTCCGGACGATGAAGCAGAATGCCGAAGCGGACGGCGAGGCCAAACTTGCCGAAGAAAATGATCCGCGCGTGACGCGTGTTGGAAATTTTCTGCGGCGTACACGGCTTGACGAACTTCCGCAGTTCTGGAATGTTTTACACGGCGAGATGAGCCTGGTGGGGCCGCGCGCCGAACGCCCCGAACTGGTGGCGGAATTCCAAAAGCAGATTCCGTTCTATCGGGCGCGGTTGCTGGTCAAGCCCGGGCTGACGGGCTGGGCGCAGATCAATTATGGTTATGTTGCCACTGTGACCGAGACGGGCGTCAAACTTGAATACGATCTTTATTACATCAAGCATCGTTCCCTGGCGATGGATTTCAATGTCATTCTGCGAACGGTTGGCACTGTGTTGAGCCGCAAAGGAAGATAATAAATGATGAAACACTATCTCGTCACCGGCGGCGCCGGATTCATTGGATCACACATCGTCCGCGCCCTGCTCGAGCAGGGCGCATCTGTGAAAGTGCTGGATAATTTTTCGAGCGGCAAACGAGAAAATTTATCGGGGTTGGAAAACTCGAAAAACGGCGGCCGCCTCGAGGTCCATGAAGGAGACGTGCGCGATGCGTCCGCGGTTGCCGATGCGGTGCGCGATGTCGAAATTATTTTTCACGAGGCCGCGTTCGTGTCTGTCCCCGAATCGATGGAGAAGCCGCAGGAATGTTTCGATGTCAACGTGACAGGCACGTCGAATCTTTTTGAAGCGGCGCGGCGTGCTGGAGTCAAACGCGCGGTGATCGCATCGAGCGCCGCGGTCTACGGCGACTCGGACGCGTTGCCGCTGGTTGAAGATACGCCGCTCAGGCCGATGTCGCCGTATGCGGTTTCAAAAAGAGTCGACGAAATGTACGCGGCGTTGTATGCACAGTCTTTTGATTTTGAAGTTGCGGCGTTGAGATATTTCAATGTGTATGGTCCGCGCCAACGACCCGACTCGATGTATGCGGCGGCGGTCCCGATTTTTATTCGGCGCATGATCGACAATAAACCGGTTACCGTTTTCGGTGACGGCGGACAAACGCGCGATCTGATTTTTGTCGGCGACGTGGTGCGCGCGAATTTGATTGCGTCCGAACATCCCGACGCGGCAGGAAAAATTTTTAACGTTTGCACTGGCGACGAAACGCGATTGCTCGATCTTTTGGAAATTATTCACAAAATTTTCCCATCTGCCCCCGGTCATGTTTTTGCCGAGCCGCGTGCGGGCGATATTTATAAATCTCTTGGAAGTCCGGTGCGCGCCGAAAAAGTGATCGGTTTCAGGGCGCAGACAAAATTGGCCGATGGTTTGAAAGTGACCGCGGAGTGGATGAAGTTATAAAAGCCCGCACGCATCTTCGTAATCGCTATGTTTTGACCGGCGATCTGTTTCTCATCATCATTTCGGTGATGGGAAGTTTTGCGCTGCGTCTCAACGTCAGCGAACTTCCATTTTATTTTCCCGCCATGCTCATCATGTGCGGCGTTGCGCTGGCGGTTAAATTAACCACATATTATTTCTTTGGTCTCTATCGCCGCTTGTGGGTTTATGCCAGCACGCATGAATTGCGATTGATCGTTGCCGCGGTGACGACCGCCTCCGTGCTGACCTCCGGCGTGATGTTGCTTTTGATTTCTGTCGGACTCGTTTTGCCGGGCATGCCGCGTTCATCTCTGGGCATCGACTGGCTTCTCTCACTCGTGCTGATCGGCGGATCGCGTTTCGCGCTGCGCATTTTGGCGGAACAATCCACCGCTTCGCACGGGACCAAGGGCGGACACCGTACCCTCATCATCGGCGCGGGCGACGCGGGCGCACTGGTTGTGCGAGAGTTGCAAAAATCCCATCAATTAAATTTGATCCCGATCGGTTTTTTGGATGATGATCCATCCAAACAAAAGCATGAAATTTATGGCGTGCCGGTCATCGGCGTTGTGAATGACCTTGTCGACGAGCTTGATGATCGCCGCATCGATGAAGTGATCTTTGCCATTCCATCCGCGCCCGGACGCGTGGTGCGCTTTGTCAACGATGCCTGCCGCGCCAAGGGAATTTCTCCGCGCACCATGCCGGGACTTTATGAACTCATCGGCGGGCGTGTCAGCGTCAACCGATTGCGCGAAGTGGACATCACGGATCTTTTGCGCCGCGAGCCTGTCACCATCGACGATAAACTGGTTGGCGCAAGTTTGAGCGGCAAACGAATTTTGATCACCGGCGCGGGCGGTTCGATTGGCCGCGAGATTTGTCGTCAGGCCGCGCGTTGGAATCCGAGCGAATTGGTTTTGCTTGGTCACGGCGAGAACAGCATCTTTGAAATTTTGCTCGAACTTCAAGGAAGTTTTCCATCGCTTTCGATTCATCCCGTCATCGCCGATGTGCGTGACGCGGAAAGAATTTATTCCGTGTTTGAAGCCTATCACCCTGAAGTTGTTTTCCATGCCGCCGCACATAAGCATGTCCCGTTGATGGAAATCAACATCGAAGAAGCCATCACGAATAATGTGCTTGGCACGCGCAACGTTGTACAGGCATCCCTTAAATCTGATGTTCAAAAATTAGTTTTGATCTCCACCGATAAAGCCGTGCGTCCGGTCAGCGTGATGGGCGCGACAAAACGTCTAGCTGAAATGATCGTGCTGGATGCCGCGCATCGCAGTGGCCGCTCGTTCAGCGTTGTCCGTTTTGGAAATGTTCTCGGAAGCCGAGGTTCGGTTGTCCCACTTTTCAAGGAGCAGATCGCACGCGGTGGTCCGGTCACGGTCACTCATCCAGATATGATGCGATATTTTATGATCATCCCTGAAGCGGTGCATCTCGTCATGCAAGTTTCCGCCATGGGGCAGGGCGGCGAAGTCTTTTGGCTCAACATGGGACAGCAGGTAAAAATTCTCGACCTCGCTGAAGATCTGATTCGTCTCTCCGGCCTCGAGCCGGGGCGCGACATCGAGATCACGTTCACGGGAATTCGTCCCGGCGAAAAATTAAGCGAAGAACTTTTTGAAGAGGGCATGCACTCACAGCCCACCGAACACCCTGAAATTTTCCGCGCCGTGACCGATGAAGATGTGGACGGCAAAAAATTAATCAGCGCGATTGATGAACTTGCGCGCCTCGCCGCTCAAGGTGAGTCTGAAGCGATCTTGCACATGCTCGACGAAGTGATTCCATCCGCGTCCGTGCGTTCGTCCCCGCCGCCGGATTTAACTTCCATCGTTTAACGGTGGTCGAGTAGCGAAGCGTACCGAGACCATGCCTGAAGCCTCCCTTTCTGACTGGAATAAATTTTTATCGAATCATCCCGACGCGCATCTTTTGCAGATGGGTGAATGGGGGGATTTAAAGGGGGGCTTTGGATGGAAACCTGTGCGCATCATCTCGGACGATGGGGCGGGTGCGCAAATCTTATTCCGCCGACTCCCCCTGGGCCTGACTCTGGCTTACATGCCAAAACCGGTTTTCAGTGGTCAGTGGTCAGTGGTCAGTGGTCAGTTTTGGAAAGAAGTTGATTTGGTTTGCAAAAAACATCGCGCAGTTTTCTTGAAGTTTGAACCAGATGCTTGGGAGTCCGATGACTTATTATCCCCGAAGGGGACCAGTCGTCGGGAATCGAAGTCAGGAGACTTCGGACTCCGTCCTTCACAACATAACATCCAGCCTCCGCGCACTATCGTCGTGGATATTCACGGAACTGAAGAAGAAATTCTGGCGCGCATGAAACAGAAGACGCGCTACAACATTCGCCTCGCTGAGAAAAAAGGTGTGACCGTCCGCGCGTGGGACGATCTCGACGGCTTTTATAAAATGATGCAAGTCACCGGCGGGCGTGATGGATTCGGCGTGCACTCGCTGGAATATTATCGCCGCGCGTATGAATTATTTCATCCAACCGGAACTTGTGAATTACTGGTCGCAGAATTTGAAGGCAAGCCGCTGGCCGCATTGATGGTCTTTGCTCATGGAAGACGCGCCTGGTATGTTTACGGTGCGTCCAATGATGAAGAACGCAATCGTATGCCGACGTATTTGCTTCAATGGGAAGCGATGCGCTGGGCGCGATCCAAAGGCGCGGAAGAATATGATCTGTGGGGCGTGCCGGATGAAAATGAAGAAAAACTCGAAGCCAATTTCGAGACTCGTCACGATGGCTTGTGGGGCGTCTATCGTTTCAAGCGCGGATTCGGCGGCGAGTTGAAGCGCGCCAGTCAGGCGGTGGATAAAGTTTACAATCCGTTGTTGTATAAATTGTATCTGCTTCGCACAGGAAGAGAATAAAAATGACCAATGCTGTTCAGAGAGAAATCCATTGTTCAACTGCTAGGGAATTCTTGGAAGAAATTTCTCCGGTTGGCAAAAGTTTTCGAGATAATAAGTTTAATGCTCCTTATTTGTTTCGGGGCCATGGGAAAGATAAAGGCTGGACATTAACGCCTTCTTTTTTTCGCCGCGACGAAGGAACTAAGTACAATCTTGAATTGCTAACGAAGATAAAACTTGACGATTATTTTTTTAAACTCGAATCATTAACGGAGGAGCAAAGAGAAGGTTATTTTGTCAAGTTGCTTTTAGCAGAACGAGACATTTTTATTGATTTTTTTAATACTGTTGATAAACGCGGGCTTCCTGTTCCAGATGATTCTCGAAAACTACGTTCCTATTTGGAATCGATTTCTCCATTGAGAATACCGTCATTTACAGAATCAGACATTAAATTAGAAGTAGGCTTGATTGCTAGAGAAGAAGATTGTTTGTCTTTGTTGGCGTTAGCTCAGCATTACGGTGTTCCCACGCGACTTTTAGATTGGACACGAGATCCTTTGATTGCCGCCTTTTTTGCCGCTGAAGGCGGAGTAAAAACATATGATGTTGATCCTGATGAGAGATTAGTGGTTTGGTCTCTGTTTTATCCATTTTTGGGCGCAAAAATATCTTATGTAAAGCAGGCTTATTCTCTTAGAGTTATTACTGCTCCTAGCGCAACCAACCCTAATTTACGAGCGCAAAAAGGTGTGTTTACTTTAGCTCATCCTCGCCACACTCAAGAGTGGAGTGGGGTTTATCGGCCATTAGAGAAAGTACTTTGGGACTCAGATCGAGGAGATTTTCGCAAAGATGCTTCTGAGTGTGAATTGTTGAAATTTACCCTGCCTGTAAGTCAAGCTTCTGAACTGCTTTGTTTATTGGCAACGTTTGATATTACCCCCTCTTCTGTTTACCCCGGCTATCATAGCATTGTTGATGATTTGAAAAATCAAGGCAGATGGAAGTGATAGATGCAGTCCTTCAATGGTGAATATCAAGAATGGAATAAGATTGTTTCCCGACTTCCCAATCCACACTTCCTTCAAACTTATGAATGGGGACAAGTCAAGGCGAAGTATGGATGGGAGCCAATCTATTTGGTTTGGGACGCGGAAGGAAAGATGAAAGAAGAAAGCGGCGATCTTTCATCTTTCGTCTTTCCTGTGCAAGCCGCCTGTCTTATTTTAAAGCGGACAGTTTCATTTGTCAGATTATTTCACGCGAGCGTTTTTTATTCACCCAAGGGCCCTTTAATGGATTGGGAAAATGAATCGCTGCGGACGCGGGTCTTGACTGATTTGCAATTCTTCGCAAAGAAACAAGGTGCGATCTTTTTGAAACTCGACCCGGATGTTTTGCTGGGAACGGGCGAACCGAACAGCGCCGATGAAATCGTCCATAACGGCGGGCAGGTTGTGATGTCTGAACTGAAGCGGCGCGGCTGGAAATTTTCGTCGGATCAAATCCAATTTCGAAACACAGTCATGATTGATTTGTCTGCATCCGAAGAAGAAATGCTGGCGCGCATGAAACAGAAGACGCGCTACAACGTCCGCTTGGCGGAGAAAAAAGGCGTGACCGTGCGCATCGGCACGCAGGCTGATCTGCCGATGCTTTATAAAATGTATGCCGAAACTTCCGTGCGCGATGGTTTCATTATTCGCGAAGAAGATTATTATCAAACCGTCTGGCAAACTTTTATGCAGCCTTCAACCTTGAACCTTCCAACTTGTGAACCCTTAATCGCCGAAGTGAATGGCGAAGCCGTGGCTGCGATTTTTGTTTTTTATTTTGCGGGCCGCGCGTATTATGTTTATGGCATGTCGAAAAATATTCACCGCGAAAAAATGCCGACCTATCTTTTGCAATGGGAAGCGATGAAGCGCGCAAAAAATCATGGCTGCAAAATGTATGATCTGTGGGGCGCGCCGGAAATTTTCGACGAGAGCGATTCGATGTGGGGCGTCTATCGTTTCAAGGAAGGGCTCGGCGGGCGGGTGGTCCGCACGCTGGGCGCGTGGGATTTTGCGCCGAACCCGCTTTGGTATAGGATGTATTCAGAAATTATTCCGCGCGTGCTGGATGTGATGCGCTCGCGCGGGAAGGCGCGTACGCAACAGGCATTGGATTAGAATCCACGAAGGGCACGAAGAGACACGAATTGGGAAGGGCAGGATGGCGGAATTAATTTTGAAAGAAGAAGTTTATGCCATCGTGGGCGCGGCGATGGAAGTGCATACAGCGCTTGGGTCTGGATTTTTGGAGCCTGTCTATCAGGAAGCGATGGAAATTGAATCAGCAGCTCGCGGCCTGTCTTTTATATCTCAAAAAGTTTTGCAAATTCATTATAAAGAACATATACTGAAAAAAGAATATATCCCTGACTTGATTTATTTCGATCAGATCATTGTCGAGTTGAAAGCTTTGGATCGTTTAAGCGGAAAAGAAGAATCTCAATTGCTTAATTATTTGAAGGCCACTGGAATGAAAGTTGGCGTCCTGATAAATTTTGGTAGTCATCCAAAACTTGAATGGAAACGGCTTGTCTTTTAACTTCGTGAAATTCGTGTTCTTCGTGGAGGAAGAATGATCTCTCGACTTAACTTTGCACATTTGCCGACACCGATCGAGGAACTGCCGCGTCTTTCTTCGATTTTGGGCGGACCCCGTTTACTGGTCAAGCGCGACGACCAGACCGGACTCGCCTTCGGCGGCAACAAGACTCGCAAGCTGGAATTTCTCGTCGCCGAGGCAAAAGACCAGGGCGCGGACATGCTCATCAGCGCAGGCGCGATGCAATCGAATCATTGCCGACAAACTGCCGCGGCTGCCGCGAAATTTGGATTCAAATGTATTTTGGTTTTGACCGGTCAGAAGCCGGAGCAAGCTTCTGCGAACTTTTTATTGGACGGATTATTCGGCGCGCAGATCGTCACGGTGGAAGACCGCAAAGACCGTGACCGCATTTTGCAGGAGACTTTTGACAAAGCCAAAGCCGATGGCAACAAACCATATCTCGTCCCATACGGCGGATCGAGTCCAACCGGCGCGTTAGGGTATGTGTTTGCCATGGAAGAATTTATGCGCCAATTACCTTGCGAAGATTCTAAACCTTCGCAAGGTTGCCCAGATTGGATGGTATTCGGCACATCCTCGGGTGGAACACATGCCGGGCTGGTTTTGGGTCAGCGCGTGTTTGGATTCAAGGGAAAGGTTTTGGGTATCAGCATCGATGAAGATGAGAAATGGTTGAAAGAACATGTGTCCGCATTGGCTTCGGATGCAAGCGAAAAGCTTGGGAAGCGGATCGAGTTCACTCCGGCTGAAGTGCTGGCTACGGCCGATTATTGCCGGGCCGGTTACGGGGTCCTGACCGATGCGGAGCGCGAGGCGGTCAAAATGTTCGCGAAGTATGAAGGTCTGCTTTTAGATCCGGTTTATACGGGTCGCGCCGCGGCGGGTCTGATCGATTTGATCCGCAAGGGATTCTTCAAAAAGAATGAATCGGTTTTGTTCTGGCACACCGGCGGACAACCTGCCTTGTTCGCGGATAAATACGCAAATCTTATTTGAACAGAGTAGGGGCGGATTGCGATCCGCCCTTATTTTATTCCATGCAGGTGCGTGTCAATGATTGACCTGCGCCGGTGTCGCATCCGTTTGAATTGAATTGGTCACGCAAAACATCATCGTATAACTGCGACATCGTGACCAGCGTGAATCCCTGTTGTGCGAGATACGGAACGACTTTTACGGTGATGTCCACGTCAAATCGGCCGTGGGGCGGATCTTGATACGTGTGCATCTGGACGATGTCGCCGTTTTGCGCGCGTTCTGCCTCGTGCATGCTGTCATCCATTTTTTGCGCTTCAAAGCCAGCGGAGTACAACGTGGCGACCATGCCGCGCTCTTTGCAAAGTTCCTGAAATGAAAGACTCAGATCGTCATAAGGCGGACGGGCAAAACGGACATCGGGCCGAAAACCGAGCACGCGGCTTAACGTATTTTCCCATTGATCGAAATCTGCGACCAGGGCCTTCGTTGACATTACCTGTGGATCGACATGATGATAGGTGTGGTACCCGATCTCGTGTCCGCTTTCGTACAACCGTTTCCAGATGCCCGGTTTCAATGCCTCATCGATTTCAATCGCATCGCCGATGGCGAAAAAGGTAAAGTGGAAGTCGGGATATGGCTTGAGCAGGTCGCTCAATTGTTGCAGCACCTCGGGATGCCAGCAATCGTCGTAAGTCATGGCGATCTTGCGATACCTCCGGCTGCCGTGATAAATAACCGGCGCAACATTTGCAGGCGGCAGGCCAAGGCGCGCAAAAGGTGCAGTTAATAATGCGGCGCCACCTAGCTTTAGAAAATCACGTCGTGAGAATGGACTCATGGATTTAATTTAACCATAGATTTATGAGCGCGAAATTATTTTCGCAAAAGCTTGGTGCGGCCCAATGTCAGAACTGATATCCCGATCCAGGCCGCGTTCACGCCGACCGCTGGCATGGCGCCGTGAAATACCGCGTTCAGAGTCAGCAATACGCCGCCGAGCAAATTCATAAGTTGATAGGAAACAGCGTCGCCTTCGATCTTTTTGGTCGAGATGAGATAATACGCGATCAGATATGAGATCGTGCCGATCCATCCAAGCGCGTCAATGATGGTTTGGTTCACATACAGCTCCTAAATTTTTGTTTACTGGAAATTGTTTTACGCCTGCATTTTGATTCTAACATCAACAGCCACCGCGCCTTTGGCCAGGGCGCGCACGGGGTTGATCTCTATTTCAGATATTTCGGGATGTTCATGCGCAAGCCACGATAATTTAATTAAGATGTCCTGCACTGCGGACTTGTCCGCCGCAGGGATATTTCTGAACCCCTCCAGCTTTTTCCCCGCCCAGGTCTTGCGCATCATTTCCTGCGCCTCGAGCGGACTCAATGGTCCCAAAGCAAAAGCCACATCCTTGAGCCCTTCCGCTTCGACGCCGCCCGAACCAAACATGACCAGCGGCCCGAAGGTTGGGTCGCGCACCACGCCGACGATAACTTCCTGTCCATTATCAATTTGTCTTTGGATGTGCACACCTTCAATTTTTGCATTTGGCTTTGCTTTTTTCGCGCGTTTCAAAAGGAGCGCGTAGCCACTTATGACATTTGTTTCCGATCTAACATTCAACAACACACCACCAATATCTGATTTATGCAAAATATCCGGCGATGCAATTTTCATCACAACCGGAAAGCCAAGTTCTCCTGCAATCGTCGCGGCCTCATTTGCATTGTGTGCGAGTTTGATCGGTGCGGTGGGGATTCCGTAAGCGGCCACGATTTCGTCGGCCGTTGAATTCGCCACGAGATCATGAGAATATGAAGTTTTCACCTCTTCTCTTTGTGTCTTCACGGTTAAATATTCCGCCCGTTTGGCCAATATTCCCAGCGCTGATGCTGCGCGTTCAGGGAATGGATAGGTCACAACGTTGGCCTGGTTAAATCGTTCAAATGCAGTCGCAGTTAATTCCGACCCGAGCAATGCAACCACAACCGGTTTTGCAGATGATTGGATGATGGGGATGATCGCATCGGTAACCGCTTCGGTTGTGAACATCGGCGGGGGAGGCAGGATGACCATGACCGAATCGACATTGGCATCGTCCAACAATAATTTCAAGCAGTCGGCATAATTTTTAGGGGACGCGGAAGCCAGCATATCCACCGGATTATGAATCCCGGCCGCGGATGGCAGCATGGAAGCTAATGCTTTTATTGTGCTATTTCTTAATTGTGCGAGATGCAATCCATTGACTTCAAGCGCATCGGCGGCGATGACTCCGGGGCCGCCGGCGTTGGTCAGTATGGCAACGCGCGGGTCGGGTAGTTGACGAATCTCTATGTGTGCCTTCAGATTTACTCGCACCATTCTATATCGAGACCGAGGTAAGGGGCAATGTTCCAGCGCGCGTGCCCAGTCAAACATTTGCTCGGCGGAATCGGCGCGAAAGATTCCGGCTTTGACAAAGGCCGCGTCGAAAGCGGTGTCAGAGGCGGCCAAGGCTCCCGTATGCGAGGCGGCCGCTTTCTGTCCCGATTCGAAGCGCCCGACTTTCAATGCAATGACCGGCTTGCGCAGCGTCACCTCGCGGGCCACGTCCACAAAGCGAGAGCCATCCGCAACGCCTTCCATGTACAGCACGATGACGCGCGTATGCTCATCGTCGGCCAGCAGCGGAAGCATGTCGGTCTCGTTGACGTCGGCCTGGTTGCCGAGGCTGACCAGCTGCGAAAATCCGAAACCCTGGCGGCGCGACCAATCGATGATGGCCGCCGCGAACGCGCCTGAGTGAGATGCAAACGCAATGCCGCCTGGTTTGGGCATTGGAGGCTGTAAAAAAGTTGTGTCGAGCGGAAGATGAGTGTCGATGGCGCCGATGCAGTTTGGCCCGAGCAGGCGGACCTGGTTGGCCTGCGCGACTTCGAGACATTTCTTTTCGAGCGCGGCGCCCTCGGGACCCGCTTCGCGGAATCCGGCTGAGACCATGATGGCCGCGTGAATACCGCGCTTGGCGCATGATTCAATTGCATCAGGCATAGCCGTGGACGGAACCACCAGCACAGCCAGATCGACCGGGTCGGGGACTTTGGCAAGATCGGTGTAAAGCGGACGCTGAAATAGTTCGCCGCTCTTCTGGCTGACGAAATGAATCGCGCCTTGATATTTGCTCGCGATCAGGTTGCGCGCTACACCGTAGCCAAGTTTTTCTGGCGAGGTTGATGCGCCGATAACCACAACGCCGCGAGGAGAGAAGAAGGGGATGAGGGAGGATGACATGCGAGTTCAAGTTCCAGTAACAAGAAAAGCGCACGAACGATTTGCCCGTGCACTCAGATTTTTTGCATTAAACTCTTGCTTCAATCAATTTTATTGAACGATTTAATTGCAACAACAAAATTGATTGAATTCCTTTGGGTGTAATGTAAAACGTATTGTTGATCTTTGTCAAAAACTCTAGTTCGCAGCCATAATTGGTAAATATGTAAGTTGCTGTTTGCCGTGCCTTCGGGGTTTTCCAAGTGTGACTTTTCCCAACTGACATAACGAAATAGTTCTGCACACCTTCAAAGGGAACAGGAAATGTGTTTTTTGATAATACAAAAACTGATTCCACGGCAGCAAGGATAGTATAAGTAACTGACGAAAAGAAAGGATTGTTTTTGACAAAATCGGAAAGCAGACCTTTCTGTGCTTCGTTGAGCCGGTCATTGTGCGGTAACTCTTCTAAATCTATGAATTGTGTACCTAGCTCAGTGAGAAAAATCTCGTTTCTGTATTTATTAATAAGTCCCAGACGTTCAGCAATAGAAAGCCGATTGTGAATGGTCTTAATTGATTTTCCCTCCAATGCACAAATTTGTTTAAGGGTCTTTCCAGATGACAGCAAATGCAGTGCCGATTTTAACAAGCCCAACCTGACAACACCGTAATCCCCGGATTGAATTTTAATAAACGATGACAGTTCTCTGAAATTTTCGTAGTATTTGCTTAATACTTGTTCTGGCTTGTAAGCAAATAATTCGATACCTTGTTCATCACACTTCACTTTATCTAAATATAAATAATCTGTAACTAAAATTATCCTTCGTATATTTGCCCCTATAAGTTTATTTTGGCTTTGTAGCCCAACTAAATCTCCGAAGTAGTTGTTTATTTGCTCGATAATTTCATTGTAAAAATCAACAGCCTTCAACTCAATCAAGAGCAATTCGTTCTCGTAAAGATAGAGCAAATCCAGCTTTCCAGAAGTTAATGATTTTTGACGAGCAATTAGACTTAGGCCGGTTGGAGTGATGCCAAGTATTTCGGCCAAAATGCTTGGATCGTTATCAAGTATGTCTTCAATTATCTTCTCTGAAATCGAATTGGGCATTTATAGCCTCTATATAAGAGATT
The DNA here is from genome assembly GCA_021796315.1 of Chloroflexota bacterium. The sequence goes on along the minus strand of JAJYOH010000104.1, from coordinate 221 downwards.
AGTTGAGACTTGAAAGTGGGAAGTAATCTTTCTGGCTATTAACATCGCATTGAGCGCAGACAAAATCTCCAAGCGGATATTTCCATCCATTGACGACTCTTGTTTCATAATCGTTGAAGTCGGGGACTCTATTTGTAAACCAATGTGTCTTTTTTGCAACGCTTCGCCCGCATCGGTTACAAACTTCAACAGAATCTTGCGAATTTGATATCTCCATGTTT
>JAJYOH010000103.1 GCA_021796315.1 Chloroflexota bacterium | reverse complement strand
TTAATAAACTCATTGATGATCAGATTCTCAAAAAGCCCGCCTTTTAGATAATGTAAGTTGACCTGATTTTCTTCGCGGATACCAAGTAGGGAACAAGCAATGCCCGTATCGTAAAAATATAACTTGGGTGATTTGACCAACCGCTTGTTGAAGTTGCGATGATAGGGTTGCAGACGATACAGGATGTAGGAACCTTCTAAAATGGACAGCCAGGCTTTGGCAGTGTTCGGGCTGATTCCAGCGTCGCTTGCCAGACTGGCGTAGTTAAGCAGTTGTCCGATACGCCCGGCGCATAGCTGTGTGAATTGAATAAAAGAATTGATATCTCCGATGTTTTTCATCAAGCGCACATCTTTCTCAACATAGGTTTGGATGTAAGCCGGATAAAAATCGGTGGGATCGATGTTGCGATCATAAATGCGCGGATATTGACCTTTGAAAATCAGGCTTTCGTATTGATCTACATCTGGATTCAGTTCTGCAAAGGAAAGCGGGAGTAAATGCAATACTGCGGTGCGCCCTGCCAGCGTTTGACTGATTTTCTCCATCAACAGGAAGTTTGATGAACCGGTCAGAATGAATTGAATTTTTCGGTTCTCATCCACCAGCTTTTGAATGTAGGAAAATAAATCTGGAGTATTTTGAATTTCATCCAGAATTGCCCCGTTCGGATAATTGGCGAGGAAGCCGCGCGCATCGGTTAGCGCAACCTGGCGGATGTCAGGTTCTTCCAAAGACACATAAGGCAAGGTGGGAAAGGCAGCCCGAACGAGGGTGGTCTTACCTGATTGGCGAGGTCCGGTGAGGGTAATGACTTGGAATTTCTTCGCAAGTGTAATGAGCTTGGTTGCCAAAGTTCTTTCGATCATAAGAATACTCCACTGAGCGGAAACTAGTTATCGGTATTTCGATTATAACACTACTCGTACAAATACGTAATTACATTGCGCATTTGTACAATTACAGCGATTGGGCGATAAATTTGAAAATATAGAATGGAAGTGATGGTGCATAGAATCAAAAGCGTCAGAGATTAATACCCACCGTTTTTGGTTTTAGCCTAAATTCTTAATGACATAGTGACTCCACCCAGTTTGCGTTTTCGGCATATTGGAGACGGCAGGCTAATATATATGACCAAGGAGTCCAAAATGTCCCGAAGAGCAGTGATCTACATCCGTACATCATCCGAAACCCAGGGAGGAAAATCCAGCCCCAGCGAACAAGAAGGTGACTGCCAAACTCTGGCAAAAGAAAAAGGATTGCAAGTGGTTCGAGTTTATCACGATGTGGAAAAATATCGGGTGGGCAACAGGCTTGTCAAACCCTCCAGCAGTCGTTCAGATCGACCCGGCTTGTTAGACATGCTCAAAGATGTATCCAGGGACGAATTCGATGTCATCCTCGCCTGGCGAGAAGACAGATTGTATCGTGGACTGCGATCTATGCTGACAGTCTTGGAAACTGTTCAGGAATATAAAATCGAAATTCTGTTGGCAAAGGAGACGTTTGATCCAAAAATCACACCTGTCCGTGCTTGGACAGCCCAAATATGGAATTAGACGGTGTGAAAGAACGGATGGAGATGGGAGTTAAGGCGCGGCTGAAAGCGGGCAAAGCAAACACAGGACAGGACCGCTACGGGTATGTCCGAATTGGCGAACAGATCCACATCCAGGAAGAAGAAGCGGAATGGGTTCGGAACATCTTTGAATGGTATATTCAGAAAACTTCCCTCATGCAAATTCGAAAACGCCTGATCGCTGCCAATGCTCCACAGAAGGGGAGCAGTATTCCCCGACGCATCCGATGGTCCCGGTCCAGTATTCAGGCTATACTCAAGTCTGCCAGAGAATATGCCTATGGTTTCAAAACATATTCCCGTGCAGGGCAGATCTTTCATATCCCTATTGCACCCATCATCGATATTTCCACCTATGAGTTGTTTGTGAAGATGCGAGAAGAAAACAAAACCTATCCAAAACACCGCAGGCAAAATGATTACCTGCTATCCGGTCATCTGAAATGTGCCTGTAACCTGACCTGGCAAGCACGTATGGCAACCCATCGCAGCAGCCGCAAGGGGGAATGGGTTGAGCGCAAGACCTCGATTAGTACATATTTCTGTCCACAACCCCATAAAGAACTCAGGTCGCCAGAATGTCCGAAATCCGTGAGCGCCAAACATGCAGAAATGCAGGTCTGGGGGGAAATTGTATGAGTTCGTCATGAACCCGGATTTCTTGCATGCGCAAGCCAAAGACCTGGTCAAGCAACTCCAGCAAAAGTATGAACACCTACAAAAAGAACAACAGATTCTTGAAGAACTGGAAAAACAATTCGTCAAGCGTCAGCAAGTTATCACGGAAGCCCGTAAAGCATGGAGGGATGATGCTGAATTTGATGAGCAGATGCGCGAACTGTATAAAGTAGAAGAGCGATTGAAGCGTAGGCTGGCGACCCTGGAACAGGAAATAGATACCTATGCCAGGTTGGATTGGGAAGAAAAAGTCAAGGATTATATGGCAGATTTTCAGGCAGGGATCGGAGAATTGAACAACGCTATCCCCAAAACTCCCGAAGAGCAACATCGTGTTTTTTTGATGAAAAAACAACTGATCGATGAGCTTGTGGTAGAAGCAATCATTGATGGTAAGCGGAATGTTCAGGTGAAGTTCCGAGCCAAAATCATGGATTTGGCAGTGAGTAAACTGTTTCCATGACCTTATTGATCCCAGGCTCAATCAATTGGCGATAGTAGGCGTTCATCTGCTCGGCGGAGAAGGGGGAGTCGGTGTCAAGCCACCAGGCGAGGAGGGCAATATATGAACTGGAGATGTAGAGCGCCACGATTTCAGGCGGGGGACCATGTTTCTGTTTTCCCAGTTGCGTTTTCATGTGGCTGAGCAAGACCGCGGATAAATATTTCTGGATGTGTGTCAGGGCGATGTTGCCGCCTTGCTTTCCAGCCAGGGCTTTGTAGAGTGGACGCTGCCCTGCCGCATGCTGGAACATGGACAGGCTCAAGTCCCAGGGATTTCCGTTGGTGACGGAGGCACTCAACAGATGTTTCTCAAATTCTGCGCGTAAATGCTCAAAGCCGCTTAAGAATAAATCTTCCTTGTCTTGAAAATGAGCGTAGAACGTGGAGCGTCCCACGTTGGCGCGGTCAATGACATCCTGCACGGTGGCGGCATCGAAGCCTTTTTCGAGGATGACAGAGATGAGCGCGTCTTGCAGGAGTTGCCTTGTACGTTGAATGCGGCGGTCGGGATTTTTGGGGGACATGGTGTATTTCCTTTTACAGACCCTAAAGGTTTTTGGAAACCTTTAGGGTCTCTTTGTTAATGAACAAAGCACCTTGTTTTGTTCGGTATCGAACATTTCTGAAGGCTTTGGTTGTTGACTTCCACTTGATAAACTTGTATAAGAGAAACCGAACACTATGTTCAGAAACTAATGTAGTGTACAACAGATTGCTTTGTTTGAAAAGGAGAGAACTCAAAGTGGATATTCAACTGGTTAATCGGGAACAGGCTAAGGTCAAGAAAGATACACCTGCTGTTGATGGGAGTCAACTCATCGGGTTGAAAAACGTCACGAAGGCGTATGAAGTCGCGAGCGGGGAATTCGTCGCGCTGAAAAATGTGGATATGCAAGTCGGTGCGGGCGAGTTCGTGGCGGTGGTCGGCAAGTCTGGAAGCGGGAAGTCCACGCTGATCAATATGATCACGGGCATTGACAATCCCACGTCGGGCGAAGTGTGGGTGGCTACGACGCCTGTGCATAGACTCGACCAGGAGCAATTGGCCGCGTGGCGTGGGAAGAATGTGGGCGTGGTGTTCCAGTTCTTTCAACTACTGCCCACGCTGACCGTGATGGAGAACATCGTCCTGCCGATGGATTTTTGCAACATTTTCCCGCCGCGTGAACGCAACGCGCGGGCGATGTCGTTGCTGGAAAAAGTGGGCATTGCAGAACAGGCGGACAAACTGCCTGCCAACCTTTCGGGTGGACAACAGCAACGCGCTGCCATCGCGCGGGCGCTTGCCAACGACCCGCAGATTTTGGCGGCGGACGAACCGACGGGCAATCTCGACTCGCACACATCGGATGCAGTCATGCAGTTGTTCGCCGATCTCGCTGCCGAAGGCAAGACCGTGGTAATGGTGACGCATGAACGCGACTTGTCGCGATTCTTCACTCGCACCATCATGTTATCGGATGGCTCGATCGTGTCCAACATGGAGAAGAAAAATGGTTAGCCCGCGTTGGAAAAAACTATGGCGCGACCTACAAGCCGCGCGTGGACGAATGATCATGATGGTAATTGCTATTGCTGTCAGTATCTTCGGCGTGGGAACCATCCTGAGTGCGTACACGATTTTGACGCGCGAGATCAGCCGCAACTATCTCGGCACGAATCCCGCTTCAGCATTCATTGAATTGGATCAGGTGGACAGCACACTGGTCGAGGCGGTCAAGGCGCAACCGAACATCGCCGATGCGGAAGCCACGTCGTGGGTCATGGCGCGCGTCGAAGTCAAACCGAACGAGTGGATGCCGATGTTATTGTTCGTCATTCCAGATTTCAATCACATGCGTCTCGATACGTTTCTTCCTGAGACTGGCGCGTGGCCTCCACCTACACAAACTTTATTGTTAGAGAGAGCTGCATTGCCATTGACTAACGCAAAAGTCGGCGATGCGATCATCGTTCAAACTCCGAATGGTTCGAAACAGAGCATCGTGATTTCTGGTCTCGCGCATGATCCGGGTTTGGCTCCGGCGTGGCAGGAACAAACGGTTTACGGATATATCACGCCTGCCACATTGAGTTGGCTCGGCGAGAGCGGCACATTGCATATTTTGAAAATCTCTGTCAAGGATCAACCGACGAATACCGCCACAATCGAATCAACAGTTGAAAGCCTGACCTCATGGCTGAAGTCGCAAGAACACACGGTAGGCGAAATCCGCATTCCGCCGCCTTACATGCACCCGCACCAAGGCCAAATGAATTCCATTTTGTTCATGCTCTTGATCTTCAGCCTGATGGCATTGGTCTTGAGCGCCATCCTGACGGCCACGATGATCAATGGATTGCTGGCGCAGCAGATTCGGCAGATTGGAATCATGAAGGCCATCGGCGCGCGCTCGAGCCAGATCACAGGCTTGTATCTCATCCTGATCGTCTCTCTTGGTCTGGTGGCTGTCGTGCTGGGCATACCGCCAGGAATTGCCGCGGGACGCGGCTTTGCAAGCGTGGTCGGCGACCTGCTGAACTTCACCATCTTCAGCAACGCCATCCCCGCCTGGGTCTACGTTGTGGAACTGCTGATGGGGATTCTGATTCCGCTGCACGTGGCGCTGGATCCGATTCGACGCACAAGCCGCACCACCGTCCGCGAGACGCTCAACGACTATGGAACGAACAGTGAAACGTTCGGCTCACGCGGACTGGATGGCTGGCTCGGCAAAATCCGAGGCATTGACAACACCCTGATATTGGCGATCCGCAATACGTTCCGCCGCCGCGGTCGCCTGACGTTGACGCTGGGTCTGCTGGCCGCGGCGGGCGCGATGTTCATCACGGGGCTGAACGTCAAGACGGGTTGGGAGACTTATCTCAGCAACGCCGCGGCTGACCGTCACTACGATTTGGAAATTCGCTTCAACAGTCCGCAATCAGAAGCGCAGATTCGCTCCATCCTTGCGGACATCCCTGAAGTGAAACAAATCGAATCCTGGAATATCACTCCCGCAGCGATTTATCGCCCCGACGGACTCGACATCGTGCGGACGTATCCTGACGGCGGGCATGGCAGTTTCTCGCTGCGCTCTGTGCCTGTGGGCAGTACCCTGATTAACACACCGCTCATCAGCGGACGATGGCTGCAAGCGGGTGACACGAATGCCGTGGCACTGAATCAAATGTCGTTTGCGCTCCTCCCGGACGCGAAGGTGGGTGACCCGATCCAACTGACGGTGAACGGGCGCACCGCGACCTTTCAACTGGTCGGTGTGATCCGCCAAATCCTGACGCCCGCCACCGCTTACGTGCTTCCCAACGCGTATGCGCAGGCTACGGGGCAATCCGTGAAAATGACCAACGCCGTGCGGATCGTGACCAGCCAGCATGACGCGTCCACGATTGCTTCCACTTCGGGCGCCATCGAGAACGCACTGTCCGCGCAGAAAATCAGCATGAAAGTTGTCATCTCGGAAACGATGCTCGAAGGTGCGACCAGCGGACACGTCTACATCTTCATCTTTGCTTTGATTCTAATCTCGGCGGTGATGGCGGTGGTCGGCGCGCTGGGGTTGATGTCGAGTATGAGCACGAGCGTCATTGAGCGCACGCGCGAATTCGGGATCATGCGCGCCATCGGCGCAAAATCACAGGCGATACTGCGGAATGTCATCAGCGAAGGGATTTTCATCGGCTTGCTGAGTTGGCTGATTGCCGTGCCATTGTCTCTGCCGTTCTCGTGGGGCGTCGGATATCTGGTCGGCATGTTGTCCTTCCGTGCGCCGTTGCCGCTGATCCTATCCCCGTGGGCGGTCTTCGGCTGGCTGTTGATCGTCGCGCTCGGTGCGATGGGCGCCAGTTACCTGCCTGCCCGCCAGGCCTCGCGGCTCACCATCCGCGAGACGCTGGCGTATGTGTAACATAAAGACCCTAAAGGTTTCCAAAACCTTTAGGGTCTCACATGAAAAGGAGAGCCTAAATGGAAAAGAAGAACGAGAAAGATGGGAAGAAGAAAATCGTCATGGCGGTGGTCGTGGTTGTCGTCATCGCGGCGCTGTATTGGGTCGCCACCTTTCTGGTCGCCAACTTCAACATCCTTGACGTGTTGAAGAAACTTCATGGCGGCTAATTCCAGAATCCAAAAGGAGAAATCGAATGGTAAAGAAAACCATTGCAATCGTTTTGTTGGTGTTCAGCGTGTTGGGAAGTTTTGTCCTGTTGACCTACGGCGGCCCGATCCTGCCGCACATCATCGGTCCTAGCACGGCGCTCGTCGTTGGGTTGGGGTTGCTGTTTTATAAACGAAAGGCCAAATAGAGTCGGGCGCATTACGAAAGGATACAAAGGCAAACAAAAAAACCTTTGTATCCTTTATTGCAGTCAGGAGAAAAAATGTTCCCTCTTTATATTTTCGTCATCATACTCATTATCCTTTTGGCAGTTGTGTTCCTGTTTCCTTCCCCTATTGATGCCACCGCCTGGACGCCTCCACCCACGCCTGCATGGGACGGCGCTCTCACGCCCAATAACGAGTTATCGAACGCGGAACTTTTGGGGCAGGGACAGTTGCGTCATCCCGAAGATATTGCCTTCGATCAGGTTGGTCGGCTCTACACAGGCTGCGAGGACGGAAAAATCTATCGCATCCATTTGGACGCCAGCGGCGGTGCGTTGAAGATTGAAACCTTTATCGAGACTGGCGGTTATCCGCTCGGCCTGCATTTCGATCGGGATGGCAATCTGATCGCGGCGGTCAAAGGTATTGGTTTGCTCCGTATCTTGCCTTCGGGACAGTCCACGATATTAACCAACGAGGTGGACGGCACGCCGATCACTTATGCCAACGATCTGGATATTGCCCAAGACGGGACGATTTACTTTTCTGATTCGAGCACGAAGTTCACGCGCGGCTGGCCCTACGATATTCTGGAAGCGCATCCTTATGGGCGGCTGCTGGCGTATGATCCCGCCACGAAGAAAACCAGCCTCATCAAAGACGGATTGTATTTTGCGAACGGCGTGTTGCTCGCGGAAGATGAAAGTTATATCCTTGTCTGCGAGACGGAGCGTTCACGCGTAAGACGCTATTGGTTGAAAGGAGAAAAGACTGGAACCTGGGATTTCTTCGCAAACAATTTGCCGATCATGGCGGATAACATAGACCGCGACGATCAGGGCAATTATTTCGTCGCTGGCAACCGCCGGCTCCCGTTTTTGAATACACTCCACCCGAATCCGTTTCTCAAAAACCAGATTGCAAAAATCCCGTTCAACATCTTGCGCGATTTTCCCGACTGGAAGCGAAACCGCTATGGACTGGTTCTCAAGCTTGATCAAAACGGGAACATCAAAAAGAGTTTGCACGACCCGAGCGGGCGAGTTTATGCCACGAGTTCAGCCAATCCGCACGGAGGTTATCTCTTCATCGGCAGTCTTTATGGACATGGGGTCGCGCGTTATTTGATGAAGTGAGCAGCAAGCCGTTCTCTCGCAATTCTTACAGGCAGCGCGTCAGGAAGGCGACAGAACAACGTCAAGAACCGCAGGCAAGCGACGGCGGTATGCGCGTCCTCTTCATCCTTGTTGGAGAAATAATCCCGGGCCATGCTCTGCCAATGTTGCTGGTCATTTTGGAAACGCTAATGCGAATGGCTCAGGCGATTTCCGTGCCTGTGCCGATGTCGGTTTCCCGTAAGAAGCGTTGGGGCCAGTCACGCGGCAAAGACATCCACTGCTTATAATTTTATCCTGATTGCCAGCACGCAATTGATTGAAATACTCGAAATGCCGTACTTTTCTGCTGCCTACGCTCTCTTGCGGAATTTATACCCGTATACATGATATATGCCATCTTGGAATGATTATGGTCTCATTATAGGATCGTTAACGTATTTACTAGAATTTGATATTGACGATGTAACCTCAAGGCAACTTAATATTTTTGCAGATAACATCCTCATTCAATCCTGATAGGCAGGGATACACACGATCAGACAGATTTTTTTGTGCTTATGACGGCAATTGATGTGACTTCATCCAAACTTCATATTACTCCGCTACAATATTGATGGAGTAATATGATGCGTGTGTTGATTGTCGAAGACGAAAGAAAAATATCTGCTTATGTCAAGCGTGGGCTGGAAGAATCCGGCTATGCTGTGGATGCTGCCTATACAGGAAGGGAGGCTCTGGATTGGGCCGAGGCCGCGCCGTATGATGTAATCATTCTGGATATCCTGCTCCCTGAGATGGATGGGCTCGCCGTTTGTCGCGAATTGCGCCGTCAAAAGAATCGCACGCCTGTGCTCATGCTCACGGCGCGTGATACTATTGATGACCGCGTGGCAGGATTGGACGCAGGTGCGGACGATTACCTGGTTAAACCTTTTGCCATTAAGGAATTGCTTGCCCGCTTGCGCGCCCTCAGTCGCCGTGCGGGCGATGTGCCCAAATCCACGCTAATGGAATTTGCCGACCTGACACTCGATACCAGCACCCGCCAGGTGAAACGCGGCGGTCACGCGATTGAACTTGCATCGAAAGAATACGCAGTACTCGAATGTTTAATGCGCGAGCCGGAACGTGTGCTGACCCGCACCATGATCGCAGAGCATGTGTGGAACTATGATACCTTCAACCAATCCAATATCGTGGATGTATACATCCGTAACCTGCGACGCAAAATTGATGACCCCTTTGATGCAAAATTGATCCAGACAGTCCGCGGAGCAGGTTATCGCCTGACCTTAGATGAAGCGGATTAAAAGCCTGCGCGCCCGCTTTGCAATCTGGACTACTGGTCTAATCCTGTTCGTTCTGGCGGCATTCGGAATATTTGTTTATATCAACCTCAGCATTAGTCTGCATACAGCCGTTGACAATTCCCTGTCCCTCAGCGCCGCACAAACCGCCGCTGCATTGAATGTAAACAATGGGCAAATCCTTGTGCCCGAACCTATTACGCCGGATGAAAGCGGCTCCAAGGTTTTTAGCGAAGGGGGGGTGACCCTGATTGTCTTATCGGGTAACGGCACTGTCCTGCAATCAGCGGGACCATATCAAAAATCGCCTGTGCCTGTAGGAAAAACCGACATCCAGGGAAAATTCCTGCAACAGTACGTTTCCGGGGAATCCGACCCGTTACGAGTGTATGTTTTGCCCGTTTTGGATAATGGGAAGCTCGCGGGCTGGGTAGAGGCCATGCAAAGCCTCGGCTCGGTACGCGACACGTTGGACCGTTTGCTGTTGGCTCTTCTGCTGGGCGGTGGATCGCTTTCCATCCTGGCCGGTTTCGGCGGTTATTTTCTTGCGGCTCGCGCGCTGGCTCCGATAGACAACATCACGCGTACTGCGGAGAATATTTCAAGCGAAGATCTTTCAGCCCGCCTGGCCCTGCCCGATACGGAAGATGAAGTCAGCCGCCTTGCAAAAACTCTCAATAAGATGCTTGGTCGTATCGAAAGTGGTTTCAAGCGTGAACGCCAATTTACCGCCGATGCCTCGCACGAACTGCGCACACCCCTGGCGGCCATGCAAACGATATTGTCTGTTATCCAGGAAGGGGATCGTCCCGTAGGAGAGTATCGACAGGCGCTGGACGACCTGGCAGATGAAACCAATCGGATGCGAGGGCTGGTCGAAGATCTATTAAGATTGGCTCGCGACGAAGGCGGATCAACGCTTCATCCTGAGACATTTGATCTTTCGGCATTACTGTCAGACGTAGTCGATTCGCTTCGTCCGCTGGCGCAAGCAAAAGGTCTGGTCTTGACCGCTGATTTAGTTTCCAAACTTCCTTTTGTTGGTGATATGGATATGCTCATTCGATTGTTCGTCAACTTGCTCGACAATGCCATCAAATATACCGAACAAGGCACTGTAAATTTATTGGCGTTTCAAGAAGATCGGAAAATCCATGTGGTTGTGAGCGACACAGGTATTGGGATTCCGTCGGCACATCTGCCATTCATCTTTGATCGCTTCTATCGGGTGGAGTCTGCCCGTTCGTCTGCTGGAACAGGCTTGGGGTTGGCAATTGCGCGCCAGATTGCTGAAGCGCATGGTGGGGAGATCAAAGTGGAGAGTAGACCCAAAGCGGGGACAACCTTCAGTGTTATCCTGCCCTTATAAAAAACCTGCGGTTTCATTTCACTGCGACTTCATCTGCTGCCTCTAGAATGGAGCTATCAACGACAAGCGGTCGTTGAACATTCAGAAAAGGAGTAAAAATGAAACTCAACCGCTTTATTGCTTTGACTGCCATTGCCCTGCTCGTTGTCGGCGCAATGGGAGCCATTGCCACCCATTCGTTCGCGCTGGGTTCGCACAGCCCGGTCGCCCAGACAGTTACTTGTGCGCAAGATCAGGCCAGCGGCACCGAAGTAACGTCGGCCACTGACACCGCCGTTGATACCGGCATTGTTGGTGTGCAATGCGGCGATCAGACCACTTTGGATAGCAGCACAGCCACCGGAGCAGAAGCTGTCGGTGCTGCGGAAACATCTGCTAGCGCAGAGGCAACCAGCGCAGAGACCGCCAACGAATCCAAGCCTTCCGATGGTCCCAATGGCCCTTCCGTCCAGGTCGAGCAGACCGGACAAAACGATGGGCAGTTTGGGCAGTAATCTGGCACAGAAGTACGCTGAGTAAGAAATCAAAGCCACACGATGTAAAAATCGTGCGGCTTTGATGAGCTAATCTCCTCCTCTCTACAACGCTCCCGGATTTCCGGGGGCGTTCGATTCCTGACAGTACTTCACGTGGACTTCATCCCAACTGAATAAACTCATGCCATGCTCATTGAACTCACTTCACTGCTGATCCCATACGGTTATAGCTTGGTTTTTATCCTAATGTTATTGGAAAGCGCCGGGCTGCCCCTGCCTGGCGAGACCATGCTCATGTTGTCCGCTGCTTTTGCATCAAGCGGCCGCCTATCCATCTTTGGCGTTATCATTTCTGCGGCGCTTGGGGCCATTTTGGGCGATATGGGCGGCTATTGGATTGGCCGGCGTGGAGGCGCCGCAATTCTAAAACGCATATTGGGGCGGCATTACGAGGCGCATCTCATCAAAGGACGCGCTTTTTTTAATCGTTATGGACCGGGAGCGGTTTTCCTGGCACGCTTTGTGCCGGTTGTGCGTGTTGTGGGGGCCAACCTGGCAGGCATGACCGAAATGCCTTTTTCCAAATTTGCGCTGTTCAATATCGCTGGAGGGATAACCTGGGCGGTCATGATGGGCAGCTTGGGGTATTTTTTTGGAAATAACCTATCCCACATCGAAGGGTTACTGCACAGGCTGGGTGTGGGTTTGTTGATTGCCATAGGTTTGATCGCCGTCGCTATCTGGATAAGCAGGCAGTTAACTTCACGTGAAGCAGATGCCCGCTATAAGCTTGACTATATAAAGCAAAGGCTTGGACTGCAAAGATTACAGATTTGGCTCATGAGTAAATTTCACCATAATCGAAGCTTGGTCTTGATGCCTGGGGGTGGCTTGCTATTGGCGGGTTTTGCTGGCTGGACGTTTGGCGCACTGGCGGAAGATGTTCTGGCGCGCGATTCAATGACTCTCTACGATGCCGGGGTAAGCCGCTGGCTGCTCAGTCTTGCCACTGAGGACAGCTCGCAATTTTTCTATCTGATCACCTTGTTGGGCGGTCCCTGGTTCATCACAGTTGCCAGCTTGTTGATAAGCACCTGGTTGGCCTGGCGAAAACAGTGGCTTCAATTGGGCGCGTTGATATTCAGTGTGGGAGGCGGCGCGCTGATTAATGAGTTGCTAAAAAATATCTTCCTGCGCCCGCGTCCCGATTTTTCCAATGCTTTCTACAACGAAAGCGGCTATAGCTTTCCATCTGGTCATGCCATGTTGTCGGTATTGTTTTATGGAATGACGGCCTATCTGATTGCCACCCAGGTACTTTCATGGAAAACACAAATTCGTTTGGGGGTCACAGCCTTCACTATATCCATGATGATCGGATTCAGCCGTATATTCCTTGGCGTTCATTATTTGACCGATGTTCTTGGCAGTTGGGCCGCAGGGGTCGTGTGGTTGATTGTTTGCATCACCGCGCTTAGGTTGGCGCAAACTTCCCGTCAGGGTTTTGAAAAAATTCATAACTCAAAAAGATTGTCAAAGTGCCGCATGAAGTAAACATCACTGTGACTTCACGTGGACTTCATTTCAACCTCTTACACTTATATTCGATTGACCATTTAAAAGGAGATATTCCATGTTGAAACGCACATCAAAAGTTCTGTTCATGCTGTTGCTCGTCTCGCTATTCGTTGCCGCCTGCGGCGCAAACAGCGCAACCCAACCGACTCAGCCCGCGATAAAAGGCCCGGCGCAACCAACTCTGTCCGCCGCAACTGGTCAAGCGAAACCGACTCTGCCTGTTGCAAATAGCCAGTCGCAACCGACCCTGCCTGCCGCTGGCGGCGAAGCCGGGGCACCCGCTGCTGGAGGCGAAAATGGCGCGCCCGCCGCGGGTGGCGAAGCTGGCGGCGGACCAACGCTGACCAACCCCGGCAACCTGCC
>JAJYOH010000102.1 GCA_021796315.1 Chloroflexota bacterium | reverse complement strand
CACTTTTTCAAAACCATCATACCTAACAATAACAATTTATTGATACGCATTTTTCTCTCCTTTGGGTTTAATGTTTTTTGCAATCAGGATAATCTGATTCTGCGTTTTCACAAGAATGGCGATGTATGGGTTCACGGAATCCCTGCCGGAATTTTTATCATTCTAGGAAGCCTGCCAGATGAACCTGTTTGTCTTTATGTAAAACCTCAATCGTTTTTTCTTGTCCCAAGATGGGATGCTAATGTCGTTCAGTTTTTGTTGATATTGGATTATGTAGGTCATGAATACCCATGAATTTATTTGGCAATATTATACGACCAAAAACACCCTCAGATCGAGCGCATATATGACATATCAGAAGTCATTACTGTTCAAGTGACAGTGGCTCAACCAGCCTCACCGCGATGAAATAGAGTGTTCTCTTGCTATTGCATTGCTAAGATGATATTTGAAAAAGTGTACTTCACAGATCAGGGTGAATAATTCAAAAGCAGCCAGTTCAAATGCCTAAATATGTATTACATATTGTACAAATATAATGTGATAATTTTCACAATCATTACTTTCAACATGTCATTTGGGTGATGGATGCCAAATGACATGTTACTTGTTCGTTGTTATTATCTTCACAATAATATACGTTTATTCGCATGTAGTTCTGAAAGAATATCACCATGAACAGAACCCTTGAAGCCGAAGTAACACAATTACACGCCGAGATTTGCGCCGGGCTTGCCGACCCGAATCGTATTTTGATTTTATATGCGCTGTCGCAAAGTTCACGCAATGTGACGGAGTTGTGCAATGAGTTAGAGATGCCACAGCCGCTCGTATCACGGCATTTGAAAGTATTGCGTGAAAGAGGCATGGTGACCACTGAAAGACACGGCGCTGTGGTGGTTTATAGCATCGGTGACAAGAGGCTTATCGAAGCGCTGGACTTGTTGCGCGCGGTCATGCACGCCAATATTTCCAGGCGCGCCAAATTAATTCAGGAATTTCCATAAAACTTATTTCAAAGGAGATACATCGATGAAGACTTTTCTCATTCTTGGAGCAGGCACGGGCGGAACAATGGTTGCCAATAAAATGTCCGCCGCATTGGATCCACAGGAGTGGCGCATCGTCATTATTGACCGTGATGAGACGCACTACTACCAACCTGGATTTTTATTCATCCCGTTTGGGATGTATTCACCGTCAGATGTTGTAAAGCCCAAACGCAATTTCCTGCCACCTTCCGTGGAAGTTATTTTTGGCGATATCGAATTGATCGAACCGGATAAAAACCGCATTAAACTTTCCGGCGGGAAAACGATAAGCTATGACTACATGGTTATTTCCACGGGCAGTCACGTTCATCCAGAAGAAATCACGGGTATGAAGGATGGCGGCGGCTGGCACCAGAATGTCTTTGACTTTTATACCCCACAAGGCTCGATTGCCTTGAGCAAGTTCCTGAAATTCTGGAAGGGCGGACGTATGGTTTTGAATGTCGCCGAAATGCCCATCAAGTGTCCAGTCGCCCCATTGGAATTCCTCTTCCTCGCGGACTGGTTCTTCAAGGAACGCGATATGCGCGACAAAGTGGAAATCGTCTTCGCCACTCCCCTGCCCGGCGCATTCACCAAACCGCGCGCCTCCTCCGTTTTGGGGAACATGCTGACTGATCGCGGCATTTCGCTGGAAACAGAATTTGCCATCATGGAAGTGGATAATGCCAAACAGGTTATCCGCTCGTATGATGACCGTGAGATCGGCTACGACCTGCTGGTGACCATCCCAACCAACAAAGGCGCGGATGTGATCGCCGCTTCCGGCATGGGCGATGAACTCAATTTTGTGCCAGTGAACAAGAACACCATGCAAAGCGACAAATGGGAAAACATCTGGCTGATCGGCGACGCCAGCAATGCACCCACTTCGAAGGCTGGCTCGGTGGCGCACTTCATGCTGGATGTGGTTGTCGAAAACATCCTGCGCCACATGGAAGGACTCGAACCGCTTCCCAAATTCGATGGTCACGCCAACTGCTTCATCGAATCGGGCAACGAGAAAGGCGTGCTGATCGACTTCAACTACGATGTCGAGCCCCTGCCCGGCATGTTCCCATTGCCCGGCTTCGGTCCCTTCTCCCTGCTCAAAGAATCGCCTGCCAATCACTGGGGCAAGATGATGTTCAAGTGGATTTACTGGAACGTCCTGCTCAAGGGTGGCGAGATGCCCTTCGAATCGCAGATGTCCATGGCTGGCAAGTGGAAGTAGGAGTCGCAATGGATAATGAACTCGCTCTCATCAACCAAAAACTCGATACCCTCACGGCGCTATTCGAGGCGCAGCGCGCACAACAACAGGGCATGAAAGAACTGGTGGACGATGCCATCCCCGTGGTCAATCACGTCATCAAACTTTCCATCGATGAACTGGCCGAAGTGGGCAACGACTTCGAACTCGGCGACCTGCTCTTCCTCGTCAAGCGCGTTCTGCGCGACACGCGCATGTTGGTCGGTTTGCTCGACCAACTCGAATCGGTGGCGGAACTGGCCGAGGAAGGCCAGCAGATGGGCAAACGCATCTTCCACCAGGTGACGATGGAATTGGACCGCCTCGAGCGTGAAGGATATTTCGGATTCGCCCGCGCCGGCGTAAAAGTTGTCGAGCGCCTCGTCCACGACTACAAGCCTGCGGACGTGGAATCCCTCGGCCTCCGCGTGGCTGACGCATTGAAGACCGAGCCGCCCGCGAAAGTCTCGCTCCTCGATCTGTTGCGCGCCATGGGTGATCCCAAAGTCCGCCGCGGATTGTATCGCTCGCTGAATTTACTCAAAGCCATAGGCGACTAATAGTCACATCAACCAAATTTAAAAAGGAGAAACGAAAATGTTAGCTGAACTCACTGCAATCGCCTTCAACGCGGAAGGCTTTATGACCAACCCCAACGACTGGACGAAGGAAATCGCTGAGGTCCTTGCCAAGCAGGAAGGCATCGAAGTTCTCACCCCCGATCATTGGAAGATCATTGACTTCTGCCGCCAGACCGGCATGACCTCCGGCAAGTCCCCCACCATACGCCAGATCACCACGGGCACGGGCATATCGACCAAAGACTTGTTCGCCCTCTTCCCCAAAGGCCCCGCCAAGAAGGTTGCCAAGATCGCTGGCCTCGGCAAACCCGAAGGTTGTGTGTAATTTCAATTATCCAAACCCTAAAGGTCTCTGAGACCTTTAGGGTTTGCAAACACAAGGAGAAATATCATGGCTGAAGAAACCCGCAAGATCGCGTTCATTTGCTCGAAAGGCGATTTGGATATGGCTTATCCCGCCCTCATCATGGGCTGGGCCGCGCTCGGCAACGGCATCGACGTGACCATGTTCTTCACATTCTGGGGGCTGGATCTGGTCACCAAGAAGCGCGTGGACCATCTGGAACTTGCGCCCGTCGCCAACACCAGTTTCAAAATGAGCATGATGGGATTGCCGACCGGCAACCTGGGCATCCCCAGCATTCTGGGCATCATCCCTGGCATGACGGCTTTTGCCAGTTGGTTCATGAAGATGAAAATGAAAAAACTGGGCGTTCCCCCTGTGCGCGAATATCTTGAAATGCTTTCGGATGGCGGCGCGAAGATGTATGGCTGCAAGATGACCGTGGACATGTTTGACATCAAGAAGGAAGACTTCCTGCCCTGCATCGACAGCGTGGTCACCGCCGGCGACTTCATGGATATGACCGAAGGCGCGCAGATCATCTTCATTTAGCCCCGTTTTGCTTTTGAAAATGAAGAGCGGTGTTTTTCGCAGCGCCGCTCTTTTGGTATTTATCCTGTCTTTGCAAACCGCCTCATCTATCAGACATTTTGGGATTCTCGATGAAGATTTCATCTGGTATCAGGTTTTTCTGTGAACAGCTTGTTCTACTTCGTAAATCCGGAAGGGCAATCTAAATAAACACATAACATATCTGCCATCCCATATTGTTTCATGAACCCGGGAGCATATCTAATTGGACTGTATAGTTATGCGTCAATGCGCATTCCTGGCGATTGCGATGGAGAGAGATGGATATACGGGGTGAAAACCAAGTTCATTCTTGATCCGTGATGTGTCAACAATTCCTTCCCATGGGTCGTCCAGCGTGATGTTGTTTGTCTCATTTGGATCGATTGCACCATTGAGCCGTCGAATCTCGGAAATGGGAACCGGTTCATCATCGGCCACATTGTAGAGTTTTTCATTTGTCTCTGT
This sequence comes from Chloroflexota bacterium, assembly GCA_021796315.1. The sequence continues at coordinate 9,066 of JAJYOH010000102.1, read as the reverse complement.
TTTATCAAGGGTCAGCGTGATTGCCTGTGCAACATCGGCGTGATGAACCATGTGGACCCGCTTTGCTGAGGGCCATGTGCGCATTAAGTTCAATGCTTCCCCAAGATGTGGATCACCTTCGCCGTAAACGAATGCAAGCCGCAGGATGTAAAGAGCCGCTCCCTGGTCGCGATAGAGATCGGTGAGCGCTTGTTCAGCGGCCCACTTGCTGACTGGATACGAGCGTTCTGTCGGCGGCTGTGGTTCATCTTCCTCGCGGGCTGGATGTCCACGTCCGGCTCCATAAACCAGGTTGGTGCTAATGTAAATGAATTTTGAAACATTGGCGAGCTTTGCCTCCTGTGCCAATGCAAGTGTGCCATCATAGTTGACGGCTTGTGCCTGTGCCGGAGTTGCGCCGCGGAAGAACGCGGCCAGATGGATTACTGCGTCTACTCCAGTGACAGCCTGTTTCAATGTCTCAGGTTGGAGCAGATCGCCAACCGCCACTTTCGCTCCACGTTCTCGAAAAGGTTCGGCTTGTTCCTTGTTACGCGCCAAAATGCGGACAGCGTTGTCTTGTTGCAATAAACGTGGAATCAGACGACTGCCAATACGCCCTGTAGCTCCTGTTACCAGTAATTTCATGTTGAAACTTCTCCTTTTTAGTGTTATGGAAAAAATCGGAATTGCATCATGGAACTATCTGGCTTGGCGGAGCTGTTGGATCTTCTTATCGATTACAGTGAGCATGTGCTCCAGTTCTTGAATGTGCGTTTGCAGGTCGCGCTTGTGCGACTCGAGCAGGTCGATTTTTGCATCCAACGCAGCTCGCCCCTGTGGAACAAGCGCTGCGAATTCCTGTATATGGCGGATGGGCATGCCGGTAGCCCGCAGGCAGTTTAGGAACTTGATCTTCTCAAGATCCGCTGATATATATCTGCGATGACCTCCGGCGTTGCGAACGACCGGTTCGAGCAGCCCGACGCGTTCATAATATCGCAAAGTATGCACGCTCAGACCTGTCAGTAATGATGCTTCTCGAATAGTAAGGGTTTCCATGTCTAAAAGTATAAATCCTCGAGTGCACTCTAAGTCAAGGGTCTGTAAGTGTCGGGATGTGGCCTTGGCGATTACGTTTTTTACCAGTATTGCGTTGACGAAGCAATCGCGAGGGAACACAATATTCGGAAAAGCCCGGGCAGTGACGAAAGTCATGCAATGAATATACCTGCCGTTGCCAGAATAGGCTTATCCAATCATTTTGAGGAGGCATCCATTACCTGTGGGTTAAAGTGTTTACCCGCCTGTTCACCGATGTACTCGCGCGCCATTTATTCTGACCAAGCCGGAAGATGAGAATGATCCGAGCGCAACACATCCTGTTTTTTATGATGGCATTAGAGAAGAGCAATTCCTCATATTATGCGTTCATACTTGCCGCGACGACTACCCGATCGCGTCCCTCGCGTTTTGCGCGGTAAAGCGCCGCGTCGGCGGCTTTCTTGATCGCCTCATCTGTCGAACCGTGTTCAGGGAAGACTGCTACGCCCAGCGAGACAGTGACCGCCCTGAGCGCCTGGTCCTGATATCGCACATTCAATCCTTTTATTCCCACGCACAGTTGTTCGGCTCGCTTCACAGTATCTTCCAACGAGGCTTCCGGCAGGATGACGAGAAACTCCTCGCCTCCGTAGCGGCAGGCAATGTCTTCCACGCGCACGCGCGCCTGCAAGAAAGCGCCGATTTCACGCAGGACCACATCGCCCGCAGCGTGCCCGAAGGTATCGTTGAACTTTTTAAAGTGGTCGAGGTCGAACATGATGATCCCCAGCGGGGCTTTTCGGCGCTCCGCCCGGCGCAGTTCGCGCTCCAGCGTTTCCTCCATATACCGGCGATTGAATAGGCCGGTCAGCGGGTCGCGAATAGCCTGGCTGCGCAGGGCTTCCCGCAGTTTCAAGTTTGCCAGCGCCAGGGCGATGTGTTCGGCCAGGGTGACCGCCAGTTGCTGTTGCGAGGCTGTGAGAGCTTCTTGTTCCTGCCCGGTTTGACTCGCAGCGGGTTGATCACTTTGCAAATGTAGAATTCCCAATGTTTCACCCTGCGCCATCATCGGCACGCACAGGTAATAATCCTTCGGCTGTCGCTCAGGACCGAAGGATTGGCTGACATGCCGGCAAAGCAGCCCTGAGCGAGGGTCAGCCATGTAGTGGACCTGCCCGCGTCGCAACGCCCAGCAGTCGTCGGGGGTGAAGACGCGGTCCTGGATCGGGGACTCGCCCCAGTCCGCGACGGCTTCCACGAAATTGCGTGAGGGCGCAATGAGGTACAGCGCTCCAGATTGACCCGGAAATAGCTTTTGAGCGGACTGAGAGACAACTGCACCGGCTTCTTCAACGGTCTGACAGGTTTGTAACAAGTCGCCCATTGTGTTAAGCAAAGTAACCTCGTTGTTATGCTGTTCCACTTCGATCACCTTGGCGGCCAGTTTCCCCTCGGCCTGCTTGCGCGCGGTGATGTCACTGATCGAGACAAACAACCGTCGGAGGCCTTTATCATCGCCGGGCGCCACCGACCAACTTAATGCAATAGAAAGTTTGTCACCGGTAAAAGTTTGGTTGATGGTTTCACTTTCAAACCCGGTTTTGCCGTCGGCGAGGGCAATCAGCTCTTCTCTAAATGTAGGAAATGACTCTTCGGTGAACACCACGTTTGGGCTGGCCAGAAAATCCTCTTTCGATTTGGCTTTGTATAGCTTGAGCGTTGCCTTGTTTACGTCAATGACTTTTACCAGCGTCGCGCCCTGCGCCACCGCATCGGGATGGTTCTCGAACCAGGCCCTGAAGTCTGTGACCCCGGAATGCCGCAGCTCGTCGAGGTACGCGGCAACGAGAGAGAAATCCTCTTCCCAGAGCGAGATGGGGGAATCTTCAAAGAGACTTTTGAAGCGTGTTTCACTTTCGTGCAGCGCCTGCTCAGCCAGCTTCCGTTCTGCCAACTCTTCCTGGGCCGCCGCATACAGCCGCACGTTATAGACCGCGCTTGCCGCTTGTTCCGCAAAGAGAGATAAGAGACGCGCGTCATCCTCGGTGAACGTGTGTGTTGTCGCCGGCCCCGCGTTTTGCGCATGGACGCCGACTTCGTTGACCGCCAGCACGCCGATCAACTCACCGTTGTAGAGTATGGGCACTTCGATGACGGCTGTCAATGGTGTCCCTTCGTATTTCGACGAGCGTTGGGGCCAGGCGCGATAGTCGTCCACGATCAGCGGCTCGTGTGTTTGCGCCACGCGCCCGGCCATACCTTCGCCCAACTGTAAGCGTGTGCCGATGGATATGAACGGATCTGTTGTCACTCTAACTTCCAAATCGCCACGGGTTGTGTCGTAAAGGTATATGGCTCCACCAGACGCGGCCAGCAGTGCGACGGCGCGCTGGACGATTGTCTGCAATAGGGCGGGAACATCGCGCTGCATCCTGGCCAGGTCGCGCGCAGTCTCGTACAGCGCGCTGAATTCGTTCGCGCGGCGCTGGATTTCCTGCGCCGCCTGATTGCGATCGGTGATGTCCAGGGTGGTGCCCTCAAAACCCACGATCCTGCCGCCGGTATCGCGGATCGAGCGCGCGTTCTCCGAAATCCAAATGGCGCGGCCGTCTTTGCAATAGACTTCAGACTCGAACCCCCAGACGGCATCGTGCTCCTCCATCCGTCGAATGAATTCGGCGCGCCGATCGGGTTCGACATAGAATTGACGGTTGAGGTCGGTGACGGCCGCCATCAGTTCCTCCGGCGATTCATAGCCATAGATGCGCGCCAGAGCCGGGTTCGCCAGCCGGTACTGTCCGTCGAGCGTGGTCTGGAAGATGCCCTCGACGGCATTTTCAAAAACGCTATGATACTTTTCTTCGGCTTGCCGCAGCGCCTCCTCCACCTGCCTGCGCGCGGATATATCTTCGACGGCGCCTTCGTAGTAGAGGAGAGCGCCGTCTGCATCCACCACAGAACGAACATCCTCCGAAACCCAGACCGTACTGCCATCCTTGCGATGCGCCTGGTATTCGAACCCTATCACGCTGCCGCCCTGCTCCTTCAATAGACGCGTGTGCATGGCGCGGCGGTCAGGGTCCACGTAGACCTGGCGCGCCGTGTCGGTGACGCTGGCAAGCAGGTCCTCGGGTGAGTCATAACCCCATATGCGCGCCAGGGCCGGATTGACCATGAGGAAGCGGCCTTCGGGCGTACTTTGAAAGATGCCGTTCAAGGAATTTTCGAAGATGTTGCGATAATTTTCTTCAGCTTGCAGTAACGCCTCGCTCGATCTTTTCAACTCTTCGGTCATCCGGTTGAAGGAGGCGGCCAGACTGCCCAGTTCATCGTTTGATTTCACCTGAACCCTGACGTTCAAATCCCCGGCGGCGATTCTCGCAGTCCCCTCCATGAGTTGGTCGAGAGGTTTTGAGATACTGCTCGCGACAAGGTACCCGGAACCTGCAGCCAGTAGAGTACACAGCACAGCGATCAATGCGATCAACCCTGTGGTTGTGCGCGCACTGGCCGCCAGGTCTTCGTAGAGAGGGGTGTAGTCGAATATGACGGCGCCGATGGTTTTTCCATCCGCGGTCGTGAACGGCACCACGACCTGTTTGATGCCTTGAGGGTAATCGGCGCTGGTCTCGACAAACGTCCTGGTTGCGCCATCCTGGATGGTCCCGGCGACTTCGCCGCCCGGGTCGTACTGAAAACGAGTCCCCACATTTTGCGGGATGGCGTCCGCGATGATTTTCTTATCGGTATCCACGATGACAATATCGCTCTGGTGCATGGCGTAGAAAGCTTCGACAAACTTCTGCAGTTCCGCTTGAGCGGCAGCCAGCGTGACATCGCCATGATCTGACATTTCGTGATGGAGGAGATGCACCAGCATTGTGGCGACTGTTTCGGCTTCTCTCCTGGCAGTGGCATCCACCGAGTCGAGTTGCAGTTTGATGGTCATTGCTCCGAGAACACCCCCGAGCAGGCCAACGATTAAAATGCCGAGGGTCAGTTTGTAGTGTATTTTCATCTCTGGATCACTCCGTTCCCAGCATTTCCATGAATGCTTCCACCACCTGCGGGTCGAAATGTTTTTCAGCCTGTTCCCTGATGTAATCCAGAGTCTTCTCTCTGGTCCATGCTTTGCGATAGGGACGATCGCTGGTCAAAGCATCATACACATCTATCACAGCAAAGATGCGGGCCGCTAATGGGATCTCTTCGCCTTTCAAGCCGCGCGGATAGCCGGTGCCATCCCACTTCTCGTGATGGCAGAACGGAATGTCGAGGGCTGAGTGCAGGTATTCGATGGGGGAGAGCATGTCGTAGGCAAACTGCGGATGCTGGCGCATGATCTTCCATTCTTTATTCGTGAGCGGTCCAGCCTTGAGCAGAATGGCGTCCGGAACTCCCATCTTGCCGATATCATGGAGCAATGCTCCTCGTTGCATGTTAACCAGCTCTGCTTCGTTGATCCCCATAGAGCGCGCCAGGTGCTGGCTCATCTCGGTCACGCGCTGCGTATGGCCTTCGGTCTCCTTATCGCGAAGATCAAGCGCACGTGACCAGCCTTCGATGGTGGCGTCGTAGGCCATGGTTAGTTCGATATTCGAAAGCTGCAGACCTTTGAATAAGGTCGCATTGTCAATCGCGATTGCCGTTTGCCCGGCCAGCGTTTCAAGGAAATTCAGCCATTCAGATTCCGCTTCAAAAGCGGCGCGATGGAAGACCTCCAGCACGCCCCTGATCTCGCCTTTGGCTATCAGGGGAATACCAAAATAAGAGACAAACCCCTCCTGGGAGAATGTGGGCGAACGCAGAAAATCAGTCTTTCTTCCTTGAAGGTCTGGAATATGCACCGTTTGGCGACCCAGCGCTGCCCGGCCAGCATAACCTTCCCCCAGTGGCAGGCGTGTGTGCTGCAGGGCCTCCGTGCGAAAGCCGCGCCCTGTGGAGTACTCCAATGTCTGCGCAGCCGGGTTGTATAAAAGAATGACAACCGCATCCACGGCCAGTTGGGAAATCACGTGGTCGAGGATTACCTTGAGGACAAAGTTGATATCTATGCTGCCAGCTATCGCTTGATCGATCGTGCGCAGGGTGGCCAGGCGTTGCAATTGACGTTGGGTTTGTTCCTCCGCCTGCTTGCGCTCGGTAATGTCGCGTGCGATGCCGAGAACTGCACGCACCTCCCCAGCCGCATTCCTGATGGGAGCCAGCCTTGTACCAATCCATATTTCACCGGTTGGGTAAACCGTCTTTGCCTCGTTATAAATGGAGTTGCCGGTTTCGAAAACCTCCTGCAAAGTACGCGTTTGATGTTCGGCAACGTGTGGCGGGAACAGCGCTGTGCGGGTTCTCCCGATCAATTCTTCCGCTCGGCTGCCAAATTGACCGGCTGCAAAACTATTCACATATTCAATGTGATCGTCGCGATTGACGATAAAGATGGCATCCCGGGCGGCCTCCGCCAGGGTTCGATAACGTTCCTCCGACATCTCTGTTGTGAGTCGTAATTGGCGCTCACGTTCGAGCATCTGCACGTTCTCGGTGGCAATTGCTGCAAGATTGGCCGCCATGTGCATGGCGGTAACGTGTTCCGGTTTGTATGCCGCAGGTTCAACACTTTGGACCTCAAAGGCGCCAATCACCCTTCCCAACACAGTCATTGGCACTGCAAGCGAGGATTGAGGCATGCGCGGATCCTGCTCCATCCCAAGAGTAACCACTGGCTTGCCAGCCACGGCCGCTTGAAAGTCATCAGTTACAACGATTTGAGCCGTAGCAATAGCCTGACTTTGAGGACTGTCGTTCATCGGCAGCGGCGGAAGTGTGGAGACATCATCCTCCTCGCCATCGCCGCCGGAGTAAACACAGATGCGCTCCTGCCTTTCGGGATTATAAAGCGAGACAAACAGGCCGTTGCATGGGACAGATATCTCGGCGAACTCGCGCAGGCCGCGAAAGATGGATGCGAGATCGCGCGCCGTGCCCACGGTTTGCGCCAACTGTGCCAGTCGTTCCAGCAACTGTTCGTATTCACGGATTGCGCGCTGGTTGGCTTCGCGTAGCGCGGCTTCAGCTTGCTTGCGCTCGGATATATCTTCAACGACACCTTCGTAATAGCGGAGATTTCCATTCGCATCCACTACAGAGTTAACATTCTCTGAAACCCAGATCGTAGTGCCATCCTTGCGATACGCCTGGTATTCAAAGCCTATCACGCTGCCGCCCTGCTCCTTCAATAGACGCGTGTGCTCGGCGCGGCAATCGGGGTCCACGTAGACCTGGCGCGCTGTGTCGGTGACGCTGGCAAGCAAGTCCTCGGGTGAGTCATAACCCCACATCCGCGCCAGGGCCGGATTGACCAGGATGAAGCGGCCATCGGGCGTACTTTGAAAGATGCCATTCAAGGAATTTTCGAAGATGTTGCGATAATTCTCCTCTGCTCGCCGCATCGCCTCCTCCGCCTGCCTGCGCTCGGTAATATCGATTGCAACTCCCACGATCCCTATCACCTTGCCATCCGTATCGCGAAGAGGGCCGATGTGGTTGTCGAAATACACACCATGTAACTTAGAGACGGCGGTTACCTCTTTGCCAGCGAGAACACGACGAATAACATCCTCCCCGGCAGTCACCTTCCCACTGTATTCGGCAAATGGAAACGAACCATAGAGATCGAATGCCGACACACCGACATTCTCGCCGGGTTTCAGTCCGACGTGTTCCAATCCCTTGCCTTCCGACAGAGTGAATATGCCGTGACTGTCTGTGGTAAAGATCGTTATGGGAGCATTGTTCAAGACGGCGCGCAATTGAGACTCCGTTTCCCGCAAGGCCGCCTCAGCCAGTTTGCGTTCGTCGCGGAGTCGTTTCTGCTCCAGCGCACTTTTCACCGCCGGGCCGAGGCGCGTCAACCGGTCCTTAAGCAGGTAATCGGCGGCGCCTTGCTTCATGGCCTCGACCGCCACATCCTCCCCAACAGTACCGGAAATCAGGATAAATGGAATATCCAGCCCGCGCTGCTGCAGCAACTGCAAGGCGCGCAGCCCGTCGAATTGGGGCAGGGAATAGTCTGCCAGAATCAGGTCAAGCGCCGAATCCAAATGATTGACATAGTCCGACTCCGTTTCGACGCGCTGCCAGTCAGGCGCGAAACCGGATTTGCGCAACTCGATTACCGACAACTCGGCATCGGACAGTTTGTCTTCGAGAATCAGAACGCGGAGAGGAATGGACATGATATCCTCCAGTGCAATAAAAATATTTCAATTCAAATGTTGTGCAAGGCGACAGATCTCATGTTTTCTGAGGATCAGGATACGAACGGAGTGGATATGGTTGATTTCGGATTGGCACGCTTTGCGTCAAATCGCTGGCGGCTGATTGAGTAACAGCCAATAAAGACCCAACTGCCGTACGGCTTCGGTGAATTGCTCGAAGTCCACCGGCTTGACGATGTAGCTGTTGACACCCAGGTTGTAACTCTCGGCAATATCGCGTTCCTCACGAGACGAAGTAAGCATTACAACCGGGATGTTTTTTGTGCGCGGGTCAGATCTGATCTTCTCCAGTACTTCCAATCCATCTACTCTTGGTAGTTTCAAATCCAGCAAAACCACTTTAGGTCCATCCTGGATATTGCGCCCCGCGTATGAACCTATACCGAAGAGAAAGTCGAGCGCCTCGGCCCCATCACGCACGACCTCAACGCGATTGGCAAGGTTGTTCTTTTTCAGGGCATGGAGCGCCAGTTCGACATCGCTGGGGTTATCTTCGACCAAAAGAATTTCGACAGGACTATCTTTCATCGTTGTCTCCTTATTACTTGATGGTTGTCGAGCAAAACGAGAAAATCCCGTTTCGCACTATACCTGCCTTTGCTCCGAAATGGAGGCAATTCCAAATCTGCGCCGGATGATTTTCGGCGGGAAATACGCGAACAAGATCCCTATCGCTGCGCCCAACCCAATCAAGCGGCTGACAATTTGCCACCAATCTTCGCGGGACAAACCTGCCACCGAGGCCGCGAACGCGCTGCCGAACCAAAGA
>JAJYOH010000101.1 GCA_021796315.1 Chloroflexota bacterium | reverse complement strand
GGTTGTCGACTTGGGCAGCGGCACAGGGTTGTCTACGCGTTATTGGGCAGATAAAGCGGATCAAGTAATCGGCGTCGAGCCAACCAAAGATATGCGCTCCCAGGCCGAGGTCCAGACCGAAGCGAAGAACGTTACCTATCGTGAAGGCTTTTCACATCGGACGGGTCTGCCCGATCGTTGTGCGCAAATTGTCACCTGTTCACAAGCTTTGCATTGGATGGAACCGCAAGCCACGTTCGAAGAAGCCGCGCGCATTCTTGTCCCTGGCGGAGTCTTCGCCGCGTACGATTATGATTGGCCTCCAACGACTTGCAGTTGGGAAGCGGACGCGGCGTACGAAGAATGTATGTCGAAGGCATATGGATTGAAAAAGGCATACAACGATCCCGCGCCCGTTCGAAGTTGGGATAAGGCCGAGCATTTGGCGCGCATGGAAAGCAGCCGCTGCTTTCGATATACAAAAGAAATCGTGATCCATCAAATCGAGTTTGGCAACGCCGAACGGCTCGAAGGAATCTTGATGAGTCAGGGCGGCGTGATGACACTGCTCAAAGGCGGCATGAGCGAAAGCCAGATTGGGCTTGATGTTTTCAAACAAAAAGTTCGTCGAGCATTGAGTGAGGAACTCAAGCCGTGGTATTGGTGCTCACGCATCCGTATCGGCATTGTCTAAAGACAAAATGGAAAGAGTTCCAATGTACCTTCCAAGATTTGCTGCCCATTCCACCGCTGTTTCGATTTTAATCCTCCTCGCCGCATCCATCCTTAATCCGTTGGGCAGTTTCTTACAAAATTCACCAAGATTTCAGGAGCAATAACAATTATGTTTCATTCAATACGTCAATCCATCCTAGAGCGAATGAAATACCTGGAGCAAATCGATATTAGAGATCGGGAAGATGGCACACCTCGAAGCCAACGTTTACGCCAAATACCGCCAGAAACGGGAAAATTTCTGGCTTTATTTGCTGCGACAGCGCCTGACGGTATGTATCTTGAGATCGGCACAAGCGCTGGTTACTCCACACTTTGGATAAACATCGCTTGCGAAATGCTCGGAAGGACTCTCCACACATTTGAAGTGTTGCCGGAAAAAGTGAGATTAGCACGCGAAACTTTTCAAGCTGCCCAAGTGGAAAAAACAATAAATTTGGTCGAGGGCGATGCTCGAAATTATCTTTCGCAGTTTGAAAACATAGCCTTCTGTTTTCTGGACGCGGAGAAGGAAATTTATGGCGAATGCTATGAGGCCATTATCCCCAAGTTGGTCAAAGGTGGCTTATTGATTGCGGATAATGCAATCAATCATCAAGCAACGTTGAAGCCAATGCTGGATAGGGCATTAAGCGACAACCGTGTGGATGCAATGATCGTCCCAATTGGCAAGGGTGAACTGGTTTGCCGCAAGATTTGAAAAAGCCGATATACAATGCCATACAAAGAACTGCCGAGTACAGCGCCTCCACATTCCAGAGCGGGCAATGTAGATCGTTATGAATACAAGTGTATCCATGAAGAAATCACAATGGCGGGGTACTCCCATGAAACAGGTCACTAGGAATATTGACCCTGCTTTTGCGCGCGATCTACTCGAGCGGGTACCACGCGCCTGCATCTGCTTTGCTGGCGATCACGGGCCACAGTCCCAGCCAGTCACAATGTTATGGTTTGAAGGCCATTACTTGGTGGGGTTTTATGAAGATGTTGTGCACCAGCCAAACCCTGGACAGGAGGCTGTTCTTCTCATCGACGAAGGGATTTACTACTTCGACCTACGCGCTATCTATATACGCGGTCAGGTTCGCCCGGCCAAGACTCCCCCCAATGCGTCCTCGGGCCAAATGTGGTTCGAGGTGATCGCCACCAAGACGGTCGCATGGGATTATGGAATGATGCGAGAGGTGAAAGATGAAAGTTGACGGCCTTGTACCTCTCGACATCCTAAAACGATGCATGGTCGCGCGCGTTGCCACACTTTCACGCCATGGGCGACCGAGCATCAATCCGCTCTACTTTATTTATCAGGACGGGCTTATCTGGCTTGGCACACCGGATTGGACACTCGCAGTCCGCAACATCAAGGCAGATCCGCGCGTGAGCCTCCTCTTTGGGATAGAACGAGATTTACATGGTCAGCAGGTATTGCAGATCAACGGCCGAGCAAACGTGCGAAGTGACCGCCGGATACAGCAATCCTATGGCATACGAGTGGCGCGTAAATATATCCTGACACCCAATGGGATTCGCAACTGGCTATCCCACCCTCGACAGCTCTGGCTGCGCCGCTACTATACTGCTCAAAGTACACAAAAGGGCCACTCCTGCGTGATCGAAGTCATACCTGAGCAGGTCGAGTTAATTGTTCCCAAAAATAATGAGAACGGCAAAAGACGTTAGCAGCTCAGATGCAGTGATATCGTGACGATAAATACTTTCTGACCACTGTTGGGAGCTTGGACGCTGAGCAAATGGAGCACACCATACCAAACAGATAACAACCTCATGTGCTTTTGCTCTCATACGAATAGATCGAGAGCTGGTCGAAACAACGACGGGTAACAAAGGCATAAGGATCTTCACCACGCGAAAACAACGTTTTGACTCTAGTGAGTCCAAGAAACAATTCCGGGATAAAACGGCAGATACAGAGTTGCTCGTTCGGGCCTGCTTCAATCTCATGAAGGATTTGAATTTCCGGAGAGAGTGCCGGAAAGTCTGCTGGCCAAAGTGGGTAATGTATAAGAAACCTGCGAAAGTTTGGAATCTTCGCGGGATCTGTCTACCGCTAGCATCGGGGTCAACGGTAGGTGTTTCTACTGCAATTATTCCACTTTGTTGTACCGCCACTTGATCACTTTCCTATTGCTTTGCCTACGCCGTCCAAAATGGTAGAAATCAGTCATTCTCTCGTCTAATTTCAATTGAGCACACGCGCTTTTTTGATAGGCACTGACAGTTAGATGAGAGAATTTTACCGACAGAACGGAGCATCATGGGGGCATGGACACACAACGCACACTCACCTTTACCCGCATCTGGTTGATCCTTTTTTCAACCGCATTGATCCTCGCCGGGACGACCGCCATCTTCCCAAGGGAGGGACTTCGATTGCTCAGCCCACTCTTTCTGCCGGGGTCCGTCCTGGATTCGATCTGGCCGTCCATGGCGCAATGGCTGTCCCTTGTTCAGCAGGCTATTGAAGAAACCTACACTAAATATCCATTCCTCGCCTATGGATACGACTGGCTTGCTTTTGGCCACTATATCATTTCCATCCCGTTCATCATGGCTGTATGGGATACACGCCAGATCCCGTGGGTGATCAATTACGGCATCTTTGCCTGCATTGCAGTCCTTCCATTTGCCATTGTATTCGGTGCCATACGGGAAATCCCCCTCTTCTGGAGAGGTGTGGATACGCTGTTTGGAATCGGCGGGTTGATTGTGCTTTTCTTTCTCCGCAAACAGTTCCAAGCATTGAGTTCTGCTCAGATATAACTGTCACCACGACAACAGCATAAAAAATTTGGCGGCTCGGTCGTTCTCTTGAACGCTGCCCAATGAAGAATCAACGTAACATGGTAGGTCGGAAATGCGAATTCTGTTAATCAATTCACCTCATTCATCGATCGGCAGCCGGCTGGCCGGTGAACATCTGCCTCCATTGGGGTTGCTCGCTATCGGTGGGCCGCTGATGGACCGAGGTCATGAGGTACGGTTGCTGGATGCCGACTATGCTCCGATGAGCAGCGATGAAATTCTCGCGGAAACCCTGAAGTATGATCCCGAGTTGATCATGTTCGGGCATTCCGGCTCGACCTCTGCGCAGCCTGTCATTTCCAGAATCAGCAAGCTGATACACAGGGAAAATAATTCGATCCGGATCATCCTCGGAGGCGTGTTCCCAACTTATCACTGGCGCGAGATTCTGGAAGCCGATCCACAAATCGACTGCATTGTGTGTGGTGAAGGTGAAGAGACCATCGTGAACCTGGTCGAAGCCATCAAAAGCGGATCCCCGCTGGAGCAAGTCAGAGGAATTGCGATCCGATCCAATGGCAAGCCATTGAGAACGCGCGAGGCGCCCGTCATCGAGAATCTGGATGCACTGCGCGTTGGCTGGGAATTGATGGGCGGAACCCATTACACCTATTGGGGCAGGCGAAGGGCGGTCGTCATTCAGTTTTCGCGGGGATGTCCTCATTCCTGTAGTTACTGTGGGCAAAGATTGTTCTGGAGGAAGTGGCGGCATAGGGATCCGCAGCTTCTTGCCGATGAGATCGAAATGCTCAACAAAAAATACGGCGTGGAGGTGATTAATTTTGCGGATGAAAACCCGGCAGCCGACCAGCGTGCATGGATGGACTTTTTGGAAGCCTTGATCCACAGAAACCTGAAGTTGATCCTGGTCGGTTCCATCCGCGCGGACAGCATCGTGCGAGATGCAAAGTTCCTGCATCTGTACAAAAAGGCAGGTTTCGAGCGGCTGCTGCTCGGTATTGAGAATTATGACGAAGCTGTCTTGACACGGATCCATAAAGGGACCTCGACCAACAAGGATCGCGAGGCCATTCAACTGCTGAGAAAACACGATATCCTTTCGATGGCCACCTACGTCGTGGGGTTTGGCGAGGAACGAACGCGGGACTTTTACCGCAGCCTACGGCAACTGCTCGCTTACGATCCCGATCAAATCCAGCTCCTGTACGTGACACCGCACAGGTGGACGCCTTTTTTCGAGGAGGTCAGGGACAAGGAGATCGTTCAAGCGGATCAGGAAAAATGGGATTACAAACATCAGGTGCTGGGGATGAAGCACCTAAAGCCCTGGAGAGTGATCCTGTACGTCAAGCTGATCGAAGCAATCATGCAGCTGCGACCGAGCGCGTTGAAAAGACTTTTCCTTCACCGGGATGCCAGGCTGCGGAACGCCATGCGTTGGTATACAAACATCGGACGCAGGGTCTGGTTCCATGAATGGTTCCAGTTCTTCTTCAAAGACAAGCCCAAAAACCAGGGGCGCAAATTAAGTGATTTTTGGCGATAGTACAAGGCATGAATAACGGTCCATCGGGGCAAAGGGCTTTCCAGATCTCGGGCGTGCCCATTTGGGTGACTCCTACCCAGCCTCAGATTCTCTAGCAATGACTACATTAGCGAGTCGACTTGAAATCCCACGAATTTGGAAACAAAAGGCCTTAATTCCTATAGCTTACCGCGCGCCAAGATTTACGGGCAATTACAGGATATTGCATATCAGAATGCCTTCGATATCTTTGTGGTCCAACCGCAAGTCCGCGTGTATCTGCAAAATTGGGTCAAAGGTTACTACTACAACCCAATCTTCAGTAACAATATCTTTTACGAATATTCGCTATCCAAGTAGATTCTCTTCTCCCCTCACGTGTCCAGGTGGGTAGCCTCACTACCCACCTGGAGCATTCGGAGAGGATTGTATGGCCAATTATATTATTCGACGCCACCACTTTGACTATGCTACTGCCACGGCAATATCTGCCACGTTGGCTTTCCGCTTTGCTCAGAAATCCCGTCTCGATCACTGGCGTAGTGTTGGTGATTCTATTTGCGCTCCTAGCAATCTTTGCACCGTTGATTGCCCCGCCTCCAATTCCATCGGAGCCATATCAAAGCCCACGCGACGGCTTTCAGGCCGAGCCTCAACCGCCTAGCCCAAGCGAGCCACTTGGCACCACACAAGGTCAATACGATCTCTTCTACGGAGTGGTCTGGGGTGCACGAACCGCTTTCAAGATTGGATTGATCGTGACCAGTTGTACCTTCCTGATCGGTGGGCTAGTAGGCTCAATATCCGGAGTTGATCACGGGCATGATTGCCCTGATTGCCTTCGGCTGGCCTGGCTATGCGCGCCTGATCCGGGGCGACGTGTTGGCGGTCAAGGAACGTGATTTCGTTTTGACCGCACGCTCTGTGGGCGCACGCGATCCCCTATTCTATTCCGGCATATCGTCCCAAATGCAATTTACTCTTTGTTGGTAGTCGCTTCCCTAGATATTGGCACCAATGTACTGGTTTTCGCCGCGTTGAGTTTTTTGGGCCTTGGCGCCGGTGAAGGCTATGCAGACTGGGGCCAGTTGTTGAGCTACGCTCGCAACTGGATTCCAACTCTCAATACTCATTGGTGGATTGTGGTCTATCCCGGCATGGCTTTGCTACTGTTCGTGTTGGCCTTCAACTTGATTGGCGATGCCTTCCGCGATGCTCTTGATCCTAGAACAATAAACACGGGAAAATAGCAAGAGTCTCGAAGAAATAATGGATGGATAAAATGGCGAAGCTTTCTGTTATTTTCATCTTTGTTGGGTTACTCACTGCGTGCACTTCCGTGAATCGCACTGTATCAAATTTATCATCGGGAACCCCAACAGCGAGTAGCGCAACTCCCTTTCCCCTGTCCACACCACAAGCAGAAAATGCCCGCGATTTGGCAAATGGTTGTGGCCTTCTAAACAGTCACGACTTGGCGGGCTTTTTCCTTCCTCACGTTGAAACACAACTAGCCAAGCCTCAGGTCAAACAGGTGGGACATCCTGTCTTTTTGCCAATGAATGCTTCAGGTACCGAGACTGCCTGCGCCTATTACACGTTCTATCATCCGGGCTCGATCACGATGGTTATGCTCCAAACAACTTATTGGGTTGACACTCCCACATCAATCGCCGCGGGTCAGGTTTGGAATCAGGCTTGGACAGAGGCCAGCACACAGGCTACACAAACCATTCCTGGTATTGCGGATGACGCATTCTACAAAGATGGCCGCTTGAGCTTCAAGAGGTCGGATTTGTACGTGACAGTGGATGCGATAGAGACTGATTGGAATCTAAACGACCCTGCTGGTCCGGCAAAACAGTTGGCAACGGAAAAACAAATTGCGCTTGATATGTTGAATCATCTTAAGTGAACCGGCAAATATTTTCACTTCCCACCAGACTACAATCGCACGCGCCGGCTTGAGCATGCGACGAAGCCTCACGCCATAAATTCATCATTTATCGTTTCTCCTGTTGACCCGCTAATGCTGTTTATGCTAAACTGATTCTGAAGTTCCTCCTTGTTGTTGGGCTAGGTATAAGGAGCGACAATGTTGTCTCGCCGTGATTTCTTAATTGGCTGCACGCGTGCGGTGGTTGGGGTATTCTATCCCTGGCTCAGACCGTTATCTGCCAGCGCCGCAATAAATCAGGGATTTCCATCCGTTTCCGTGGCGGAGGGGACGAATCAAGATACCCCGGATCAAATCCTGCAAACTGCACTAACCGGTCTCGGAGGAATGGAACGGTTCGTAAAGCCCGGTCAAACGGTTGCCATTAAGCCCAATGCCACCTGGGCGTATCCACCTAAAACCGCTTCTTCCACTGACCCTGACTTTTTGACAGCCGTTATTCAAGCTGTACAAAAGGCAGGGGCCGGACGAATCATTGTCATGGATCATTGTTCTATCGAACCCGGCGCGGGTGAATCGGTACCAATATCCGGTATTGGTCAAGTCGTTAAAAAAATGGGGGTCGAAAGTATTTTCCCTGATCGTTTCAACGCTCCGAGATCTACTTATACAAAAATCGATTTACCGAATGGAAAAGCCAATCAAAGTATCGGAGTAATCAAAGCGGCGACGGAGGCCGATATCCGAATCAATTTGGCCGTTGCCAAGGTTCACAACGTGACTAAATTTACCATGTGTCTCAAGCACATGATGGGATTCCTGCAACAGCCTGGCTTGCTGCACTCCAACCTTGAACAAGGCATCGCCGACTTAAGCACTCCATCTGCCGTGCAGGCACAGTTGCATATTCTCGAAGCGATTCGCGTGCGAATGCCCTATGGCAATTATCAAGTATGCGCCGGCCCAGAGACCGATGAAACGCATCCGAATATCGTCGCTCGCCGCAATATAGCTATTGTTGGCACTGACCCGGTGCTGATAGACGCTTATGGCTGTATTCATTTATTCAATATTCAGCCGCAGGAATTGACTCACCTTTTGCTCGCCTTCGAAAATGGTTGTGGTGATATGGATGTAGATGCAGCTCTGGCCGATGGGCGAATCAAACGCTTCAAAGTTGGGGCCCCACTTCTGGATAACCCAACGCCTCCCCCTTCGACTGAAAGCGCGTCGCCGCAATCCCCGGCTTTAAAGCCAACTGCCAGTTATTCTCCCGCCTCCACGCCGCTTGAGCAATCACTCGTTTCATCATCGGCGGGTGGAGCGAATTGTGCTCCGTCTGAGCAAGTAATCACCTTAAACCCCTTGCTGAACTTGGCACTTATTCCAGCAGCCGCCATTTTGACGGGTATCGGCCTGGCAATCCTGAATCGGATGCGCCGAAAACTGCCAAAGGGACAACAGACCGGTCAAAGCGATTCAACAAATGATGAAAGCCGTGGCTAAATTCAAGTTGCGATCCAACGGTCGTTCTGATAGATTAGCTCGCCGCATGGTGCAGTTGGGTTTTTTGTTCTTGTTTCTTTTTCCTTTCATGCCTTCACTCTATCGAAGATTATCACTCCAGTTCACAGTAGATTATGCATCGTGGCTCTTGCCATGGGATCCTTTGCTGGCGCTCGGCAACCTTCTCAATAGAAATATATCGGCATTGATAATCGGTGCTCCGCTTTTTCTACTAGCGCTTAGCTTGATATTCGGTCGTTCATTTTGCGGGTGGGTTTGCCCGCTTGGCTCATTGACGGATTTAATCAGGTTGCTTGCCTTCTGGCATGGAAAAAGACAACTGAAACGAAATCACGCAGAAGATCGGCGCAACAGCCGATTACGCTATCTTTTATTAGCAGTTGTCTTAGGTGGATCGCTATTCTCGATCAAGTTGCTGGGCTTGATTGATCCGTTAGTTATTTTCAGCCGCGTGTCTACAGCCGCCTTTGTCAATTTGCTTGGGAGCGAACAATCCTTCGAGCGCGGCGGGCTGACTTATTTTTCTTTACTTTTTGTCGCCATTTTGATTCTGGAATTTTGGCAACCGCGTTTCTGGTGTCGGCATCTATGTCCGCAGGGAGCTTTGCTAAGTCTTATGAGCCGCTTCAGTTTGCTGAATCGTCGCGTCAATATGACGTGCAGTAATTGCATCCTGTGCAAGCGTGCCTGCCCCATGAATGCCATTCCGCGTGATGCACATAACACGGATTACAGCGATTGCACATTTTGTCTGGAATGTGAAGCGGCGTGTTCCATAAGTGGAGGAATCAGTTTCGGGTTTGGGAATCTTGCTTTGGCTACTTGGCAGCCATCAGCCGAAATTACATCATCAGGCAAGGTCAACCGCCGCGCGGGAAAATACATTGCATCATCATCTCCCGTTTCCAGTGAAGGATTTTCGAGACGTCAATTTTTACAGGGAATGGTTGCCGTGGTGGCGGGCCTGGCAATTATGCCACTTACCAGATTCGAAAAACGGACTCCGCCTCTGCGACCTCCGGGAACGTTGCCAGAAGATAAATTTGTGGATACATGCATTGCCTGCCAAGAATGTGTCCGCGTTTGCCCCACTCACGGACTCCAAGCAGCCTTCCTGCAAACCGGCTTGAGTAGCATCGGAATGCCAGTGCTTGTGCCTCGGTTAGGTGGATGTTCATTGGGAATAAGTTGCAACCATCTTTGCGAGCAAGTTTGTCCTGTAGCTGCGATCCTGCCCGTTGATCAGAAAAAATTCAAACTCGGGACCGCGCAAGTCGATCACTCACTATGTCTGGCATGGGATCAAGGCCTGAAGTGCCTGGTATGTGTCGAGGCGTGCCAATATCATGCCGCCATTCCCCATCAAGGTAAAGTGACTGTTGATTCCACCAAATGTGTCGGATGTGGTTTCTGTGAGAGCGGATGTCCGGTGCCAGGGGGTGCCATCCACGTTTCCCCAAAAGATTCATCAGCGATATAAAAATACAGCGCCGTCCGCTCCGACGAAGATAATATCGGTCCCCGCTATCAACGGGCCGCTGGCTATCCAATCACGCGTGTTCAGTTCACCGAGCAGTTTTCCTGTTTGGTAATCCACAGCAAACAAACGCGGATCGCTTTGCGTCACCACATATAGTTGATCTTTGAAAAACATTGGCGCTTTAGTGATGGGATGGTCAAAGCGCAAACTCCAATTTGCAGAGCCATCTAAAGTTCGGAGCGAAGCCAACACCCGTCCGCTTGAAGCGACAATAAGTTGGTCGTTCAACACAAACGGTTGTGCATAGATTGCATCAGGGGTCGAAAAGCGCCAATATTCCCCGCCGGTTGCAGCATCCAGCGCGTAGATTCGGCCGTCACCTGAACCCGCAAAAATTTTTTCATTTGCAAAAGTCGGAATACTTTCGACTGCCCCTTGCGTAAGAATACCATAGGTCCATATTCGTTCGCCTGTGGAAGCATCCAGCCCATATAAGCGTCCATCATTTGAGCCAACGTATACAGCCTGCTCAGTTACCAGCGGGCTGACATGCAATGCATCACCAATCACCGATTTCCACTTCAACTGCAAGCTGGCGCGATTCAACGCGTATAGCGTTCCATCATTGGATGGGCAATAAGCAGTTTCTGAAGCTAGGGCTGGAGCGGCGTAAACTGCTCCGTTGGTATGGAATACTCCCAAAGTCGCGCCTGATGCCGCATTGTATACAAAGATGGATCCATCTTCGGCCCCCACCCAAACCTGATCCGCATCTGCCGCGGGCGGTGACATGAAAGCAACAGAGGATTCAACTTTCCACAATTCCTGGCCGGATGCCTGATCCAATGCGATCAAATGTCCACCATCATATGCAATAAAAATTTTCCCTGAAGCGACGGCCGCACCAATTGGTCTTGCATCCATGACATTGACAAGCCACGACAACTTTAGAGATAAACCATCTTGAGGTTGAACAATCAGTTTCGCCAAAGTATTTTGTATCGAAAAATTATTCGGACTTTTGACGACTGCTTGATTCAAAACGTGGGCAGCCGATCGGTTCCGGCCTTGAGCAGCTAAAGCCATCCCCAAACCCTTTAGCAAATCAGGATTATCTGGATCAGACTTCAACGCCTGACGATAAGTCAGCACACCCTCTGCCAAATGCCCTTCAGCCACGAATTGTTCGGCCTGCTTTTTGTATGTGCCGGACTCGTTCAAGACAGAACACGCCGACAAGATGAAACTTGTAAGCACAATACAACAAAATGCGCGGATCAAACCCAAGCGAGGCATTTCATCCATCCAATTTGAACCAGTATAAGCCTAAATGACATCTTACAAAGGCAAGTTGGGCATCAGGATGATTTATCAGAAATCATATAAGCGACCGCCGTTCGCTATTGACAGGCACAGGGAATCGCTGTACATTAAGAGCGACCGTTGTTCGCTATCGAAAGCGATCCATGCCAAAAGGTGTCCCACTTACAGAAGAAGAACAGATTCACCGCCGCCACGAGATTTTCAGCGCGTCGGAGAAATTATTCATGAAAAGAGGCTTCCAGGAAACCAGCATGCGCGAGATCGCGGAAGCTGCGGGCATCGGAAAATCCACGTTGTATGATTATTTCCAAACCAAAGAGGAGATCATGGTTTGGGGTGTGGAAGATCAAATCATGGATTTGACGACCGAGGCGCAAAAAATTGTCGCAATGTCATTGCCCGCACTTGAACGTTTACGAAAAGTCATGAAGATGCACTTGGAATCCCTGGTCGCAAACAAGGAGTTTTACCTCAAGCTAAGTTTTGAAGTGCAGAGGCTCGACCTTGAAAATCAAAAGCGCATCCAGGTTCTCCGCCATGCTTATCAGGATTTGATTCGTCAACTCATCAATGAAGGAATTAAGGAAGGCTCATTCCGTAAAGTGGATTCGCTCCTCGCCGCACGCTTGCTTATTATGGCGATCACACCAACTTTATTTACTTCGCGTCCCACCGGTACACCGCAGCAAATGCTTAACACTGCACTCGATATTGTCTTGAAAGGTATCCAAGCATAAAATAATAGACATCACACAATAGAAAATACTTGCGGGATCGTCCCAAACGGCGTAGACCTGACAGGGTCAGGGAGGGACAGCAAGACAACCCTCTTTGGAGGTTGCCATGTCTACGCTGGTTCTTTTACTGGCTGATTCCAACGCAACACTTGAAACAGTCGGGGGCAAAGGAATGTCACTCGCGAAGCTTGTACGCGCAGGGGTGCCCGCCCCAGATGGCTTCCACATCACGACCGAAGCCTATCGCCGGTTCATCGCGGCAAACGATTTGCAAGCAAAAATTCTTTGCGCGCTTAAGGATGCGGATATCTCGCTTCCTGCCACGGTCGAAACTGCTTCCGTGACAATCAGCAAATCCTTCGCTGAATCGAAAATCCCAACTGATATTGCCGCAGCAATTACATCCGCTTACACAGAACTCAACAATCGCCGATCAAAAACGCCTGCGCCAGACGCACACTTGCCCTGGACACAAGTGCCGGGGAGCGCGGGCGGCGAAAATTGTAAATCAGTAGCTGTTCGCTCGTCTGCCACTGCTGAAGATTTACCAGAAGCTTCCTTCGCAGGTCAACAGGAAACCTTCCTCAACATTCGTGGCGCAGACGCGCTCCTCGACGCGGTGAAAAAATGCTGGGCCTCGTTGTGGACCGCGCGTGCGATTGCGTATCGAATCAAAAATAACATTGACCAGAATTATGTTGCACTTGCCGTCGTCGTGCAGGAGATGGTGAACGCCGAAGCGGCGGGCATTCTCTTCACCGCCAATCCCATCAACGGGCACCGCGACGAGATGGTCATCAACGCCGCGTGGGGACTCGGCGAAGCCATCGTCGGCGGACTCGTCTCGCCAGATACCATCGTCGCGGACAAAGCTACAGGCAAAGTCAAAACATACGAGGTCGCGGAGAAAACCGTCATCACGGTTTTAACGGAATCAGGCACGAGTGAGAATCCGCTCACTGACGCGCGGCGCAACTCAAAAGTCATGAATGAAGCGGATGTCGTCGCGTTGGTAAACATCGCGCGTCGAATCGAATCCTATTACGGCAGTCCGCAAGACATCGAGTGGTGTCTGACATCCCCCCTGCCCCATCTCCTTTTAGAAGAGGAGAGAAAATTCTTCATCGTGCAATCGCGTCCCATCACCGCATTGCCTGAAGCGCTCGAATGGAAGTTGCCGCTTCCCAAGGCGGTGCTGGCACGCGGCAGTTTCGCCGAATTCGTGCCAGAGCCTGTCTCGCCGCTGTTTGCCACGCTGGCGGTGCCGATTGCGTGTAAGTCTACGCGCGACCTGATGGCAGAATTTGGCGTGACGGGCGAAAATAATTATCTCTTTGAAGTGTTGAACAACTATGTGTACGTCGGCTTTGTCTTCACGCCAAAGTTTATGTTATTTT
>JAJYOH010000594.1 GCA_021796315.1 Chloroflexota bacterium | reverse complement strand
CTGACCATCGTCCACTTTTTTTAGTTCTGTCATCCTATCTCCTGTTTCCGGGTTTAATTATGGGAAAGTTTCCGGGAAACTCGCTGATTGTACCATCCACCTTTTAGTTGTCTATGATTAAAAAAAATGCCCGCTCATTTTGATGAGCGGCCGGTTGTTTTAGATGAAGGCGAGAAAGATCTGATTTCCGCCCGCTTCGAGCAGGCGCCAGGCCTGATCCGCACTGTTGTTCAGGATCACATAATGCCCGGCTTTTCCGAGTGCGTTTTGGATCAGAGTGCGTTCTTTGGTGCCATGTTCCAAGACAAGTACGTTCATGCGTTTTCCTTTTCATAATTATACCCGCTGCATGGCTCGTGTTGACAAATGCCTTTTCCCATAGTAATATTTGCGGCGCTCTATCCACAATGCCGAGGTAGCTCAGTGGCAGAGCAGGGGACTCATAAGCCCTTGGTCGTGAGTTCAAATCTCACCCTCGGCACAGTTACGGACGATGAAGGTCTCTTCATAATTATATGGTGGTCTCTCGCGAAGGAGATCGCCATGTCCGTTTTAAAAACGCAAGACCAGGGGATCATCACACTCTCGCAGCAGGATTATCTGCCCATCCTGATCGAATCGTTCCTGATCGACCGAAGGTCACAGGGGCTATCGCTCGAAACCATTGATTTCTATACAAAGAAGTTGAAGTACTTTCTGAAGTATTGTGAAGGTCAGGCACTGACTCAATTATCGCAGATCACGACGGATCTGATACGAAGATATATTCTTGAACTTTCTGAAACTCATAACCCAGGCGGCGTCCATGCTTGCTTCCGTCCCTTGCGGACTTTGCTGTATTGGGTCGAGGATGAAGAGATCATGCCGCAGGATTGGAAAAATCCCATCCCATTCATTGCTGGACCTCGAAGCGGGTTCCGTTAAAAAGAAATGGAAGGATAAAGCCTTTGCCGCCGGCACCGACCGCGATGAGATGGCGCATGCCTCTGAAGAATTCGGCGTGGAATTATGGGAACACGTTGGCAATGTGATTCTTGCGATGCGAAGGATCGCGCTTGAGTTGGGATTGGTGGGAAATATTAGACCTCTTGCATAAGTTGGTTCTGGGGTACGGAAGCTCTGCTTCCGCTACGCAAAAGTAGAACTTTTGCACTCCAAAAAAGTCAAAAGCTTACTTTTGCAAGAGGTCAATTAAATAACATCTTGCGAAAGTCTTACATAGGTCAGGCTTGCAGCCTGACGGCTTGCGAAAATATACACGGAATTGAACATCGCGCGGATTGAATTTTCAATCCGCGCGATGTCTACTTATTTTTTGGAAAAGCCTTGACTGGTTTATGGATAGGAGCCATATCCGGCGGGGTTGGCGTGCGCGAACCAGAAATGACCGGGGCCATAGTTGGGATCCGTTCCCTGGTCCATAATGGTAGCGAACTGTCCCCAGATGCAATAGCCGCCAGCCGGGGTCAGATCCGGATTTGCAACACAGTCTCCAACCCACACGATTTTATAGTGCCAGACCGCGCCTGAACCACCGGGGAATGCGCCGTTCCATTCATTGTTTTCCCAGGCGTTATAAGGCGGTTTGGACCAGCCTTCATCGTTTCCGCGATCCCATTCGGCGTTCCACTTCATGATCAGTTTGTCGTTGGCGTAGGCGCCGAGATATGAGTTGCAGTAGGCCTCAGTCATTCCCTGTTCCATACACCAGCTTAGACCGGTGCCGTTGAAGATGCGCGCGGTGCGGTTATAGCCATACTGATCGAACCCGCCTCCAGCCGCCGCAGGGCTGACTGTGAAGACGGTCAAAATGAGTAACAGCACAACAACCGCCACGACCAAGTATTTAGGTTTCATTATGAATCTCCTTTTCATTTGGGGCGAACCGATGTTGCCGACAACCGTGAATTGGGATGAACGCCTCCTTTCTTGCCGGCCACTTAACAAACAAACCGGCCACAGGGCCGGTTTCGCTACTCGCTCACCGAAGACCTCCCTGCCAGACTATGCAGGAAAAGCGACCAATTTGAGTCATCGGTTCACAGCTTCCACTACCAGATGTTGATTTGTACAATGAGGAGAACCATTAAAATCCCTGTTAACTTCCTGAATTT
Source organism: Chloroflexota bacterium (assembly GCA_021796315.1). The sequence goes on along the minus strand of JAJYOH010000594.1, from coordinate 1,037 downwards.
ATTATAGCGATTTTGAGCCGGGATTCAAGTAGGCAATTGTCTATCGCAAGTGTGCAAAGATAACGAATTAAGCCAGCTTACGCCGCAATTTAGCTGGCTCGATGCCGCGATTAAGCCGCTTGACGAAAGAATTAAGCCGCTCGATTCACCTAAGAATCGCCCCTTTACGGTTTGACCAGGTCAAATTTTGGTTTGGTCTGACCAAATTGGCAGAAGTGACAGTTACCCCCAAGAGTATTTTGGGTATAAAATAAAGGCGCAGGAGGAAACACCGTGCCTGACACCAAGACTTACATTCTCGACGACCTGCCCACCGACCACGACGCGCTCGATTTTACACCATACGTTGAAACGCTGATGGATGTGTGTAGTGCGTGGAGAATGGTGAATTACGAAATACAAAGAAGGCACGCTACTAACTTTCAAGAAATTTTACAATCCGATTTGTTAGTGATTGTGTATTTCTAATCCGACACTCCCAAACCACTAATACTTTCCATCCATCTTTTTTGAGCAAAGACAAATTTTTTCTGTCGCGCTCGACATTTCCAAGTCTCTTATTCTGCCAAAACTTTGCATTGGTTTTCGGCTTCACTCTGCCATATTTGCAATTGTGCATGTGCCAGAAACAGCCATGAACGAATATTATTTTTCTATGGTGGGAAAATACTAAGTCGGGTTTCCCAGGTAGATTTTTGACATGTAACCTGTATCTATATCCCATCCTGTGTGTCAAAGACCGAACAACCATTTCAGGTCGAGTATCTTTATTTCGGATTCTCGACATATTCAGTTTTCTTCTTTCAGATGTGAAATAATCTTTCTTGAGGGTCGAATAATTTCCAGCCAATAGCAGATTCCTGTAAGACTTTATCTACAAACTCCTTGATTGTTTGCACAGAGGAGTCTGCCACCTCTTCTGCTGATAATTCAGAGCCATCGTATTCATGAAAGGAAACATCGTCCATTGTAGGGTAATCATCATGGAAAAGTTCTGGCAATCCAATTTGTTCTGAGATAAAGTAAAGTCCATCTAG
>JAJYOH010000100.1 GCA_021796315.1 Chloroflexota bacterium | reverse complement strand
GCCCATACTTCTCCTTTTTGGAGTCGGCCAGCTTGCTGGCGTTTTTCGGGAGCAAGCTCCCGCACTCCATATAAGTTTTGGAGTCAGCCAGCTTGCTGGCGTTTTTCGGGAGCAAGCTCCCGCACTCCATATAAGTTTTGGAGTCGGCCAGCTTGCTGGCGATTTCAGGAGCAAGCTCCTGCACTCCATATAAGTTTTGGAGTCAGCCAGCTTGCTGGCATTTTCCCAAGAGCAAGCTCCTGCGCTCCATATAAGTTTTGGAGTCGGCCAGCTTGCTGGCGTTTTTCGGGAGCAAGCTCCCGCACTCCACAATGATATACTCTGATTTATGGAAGACACATATAAAGTCTACCAACATAACCCGCCGCATTATTTTGTGCCAAATGCGATGTACATGGTTACGGGGGCTATTTTACACAAACAACACTTATTAAGCGAAGGCAAACGGAAGCAATTTATCTTACAAACCCTATTTGACCGGGCAAAATTACTTGGTTGGAATTTGGAAGCATGGGCAATTTTGGACAACCATTACCATTTTATTGCTCAAGCCCCGGAGGACGCAACGTCTTTAGAGAAACTTATTCGACAATTTCACTCAATCACTGCAATTCAAATCAATCGTTGGGATGACACACCAGGCAAACAAGTCTGGTACAACTACTGGGATTCATGCCTGACTTACGAAAAATCATATCTGGCAAGGTTGCATTACGTTCATATGAACCCGCTCAAGCATGGGCTGGCAGAAAACCCAATCGAATATCCATTTTGCAGTTATAAATGGTTTACCGAACAAAGTAACGGTGATTTAAAGGAACAAGTTTTCAGCCAGCCAATCGACAGAATAGAAGTATTGGACGATTTTTAATTTCTAATTTGGAGTCAGCCAGCTTGCTGGCGTTTTCCCAAGAGCAAGCTCTTGGACTCCATATAAAATTTTGATTTAGCCAGCTTGCTGGCGTTTGGCGAGAACAAACTCAGTGCAGGAGCAAGCTCCTGCACTCCATAATTTTCTAAACTCCGCCGCGCGCTTCCATCGTCTTGCGGATTTCCTTCTCGATCTTATCGGCCTTCTTTTCCAACTCTTTCAATTCCTTTAACATCTTCTCCCCCGCCGATTTATCTTCTAGCGAATTCAAATTGATGCGGACGTTGTATCCCGCAGCCGTGATTGACGCGCGCGCCATAGCCGCACCCGACATGGCATCGCTGATGGCGTTCAAGTTCGCATCCTTCACCAGCATCCCGGCCAACTCCATCACCTTGACCGCATCCTTGACGGTGTGAAGCGGAACGTGCGCAGCGTTCATCATGGCAAGTTGGATCTTGGCATCGCGCGCCTTCTTTTGCTCCTCTGTTTCCTTCGGCAATTTGAACGCGCCCATCACAGCTTCGAAGGCCGAGGCGTCATCGTCCACAGCGTCGGTCAACTCCTTGCGAAGTTCACCAGCCTGCACGCGGATGGCTTGCATCTCGGCTTCGACCTCGGCATATTTTTTTTTGCCGATCGTCAAGCCAGCCACCATTTCAGCCAGCGCCGCGCCCAACGCGCCCGCGTAGGCCGCGACAGAGCCTCCGCCCGGCGCAGCCGTCGAAGCGGCGACTTCGATCAGGAAACCGGGTTGAGGCTCATGATTATTTTTGCTGACCGAGTCCGGCGTGTAAAGACGCGACTCGAGAATCTGTTCGTGTGAAAAAGCATCGAGCTGTGTGTACCAAACCGCGGCATCGGTCAGCGCTTCCTGCGGGATCAATCCGACCAGTTCGCAATGATGGACGCCCACGCCATAACGTTCAGCTTCGCGGCGCACAAATTCGACCACGCGCGCGATGGGCGTCTCGCGGAAATTCGTCAGGTTCATCGAGACCTGGGCGCGGCCGTCCACTAAAAGTCCCAGCCCTTTTACGTATCTCAATCCGCCCGACGATTGACGCACGGCTTTCGCGATCTTCCTGGCGATGTCAACCTGGTCAGTCGTCAAATAAACATTGAAGGCGATCAACGGAGCGCGCGCACCGATGACAGTCGCACCGGCGGTTCCCATTTTTGCGGGACCATAATCGGGCTTGCGGTCGGGGTTGGTTTCGATCTCGGCCTTGATGCCCTCGTATTGACCCTTGCGGACATTTTCCAAATTCGTTCGCTCGGGACGTGAGGCGGCTTGCTCGTATAAATAAACCGGAATCTGCAACTCGCTTCCGACCCGCGCCCCAAGCCGTTTCGCCATTTGGACACATTCTTCCATGCTGACGCCTGAGATCGGGACGAACGGCACGACATCGGTTGCGCCCATGCGCGGATGCGCGCCGGTGTGCTTGTCCAGGTCGATCAACTCTGATGCGGTTTGGATGGCGCGAAAGGCGGCTTCTTCAACCGCCGCGGGCGAACCGGCATACGTGACCACTGTGCGATTGTGATCGAGATCGGACGAACGATCCAGCAGGCGCGCACCTTCGACGGATGTGATGGCCGCGACAATTTGGTCAACGATTTCGGGTCGGCGTGCTTCAGAAAAATTGGGGATACATTCAACAAGTTGAGTCATGGAGGCTCGATTTCTGATTTTGGATTTTGGATTGGCGAGGTCAATTATAAAGGGTGATGGGAAGATTTAGGAATTGAACAGATTTTTCTTTTCCATTCCCATTTGAGGCTGTATAATCTGTCCATAAGGATTTATACGGTCAAATGGCTACATAAACCCTAGTTAGGCAGTTCCTTGCAAAATGAAATCAGGGGAAATCACGCTATAAAATCTCGTTGTCAAAAAAAATCTTTACCGTTACAATACAATCTGAACAAATTTTCTACGAACACTGGAAAGAGTAAATATGACTACCCTGTTGGTTCAACCTAGTTTAACCGCAAGACAATTTAATATATTTCACTCGCCGAAGAAAAACGGAACTGCGGAAAATGATTCTATTAATTATTTAGAAGAACTTAACATAGACATCACGGAAAGTAAACAGGCAATTCAATTTTCGCCCAATTCAAAAGAGCCTATTCACAGGTGGTCTCCTTATGTTCAGGGTTTTTCCGCAAAGTTCGTTCAAAAAGTTTTCGATAAATATAAAAATGATTACAAAAACCCCGTTATCCTAGACCCTTTTTCAGGTAGTGGGACTGTTCCTGTTCAATCAAAAATTAATGGATACAAATCTTATGGGATTGAATTAAATCCATTACTGCATTTTGTTGCCACTACAAAAATGAATTCATGGGGAACAAACCCCGAAAAAATTCTCAAAGTAGCACGGCATTTGTCAGTAAAAAAACATTTTGTGTCACCAGACTTTCTTAAGTCAAAAAAACAATTCAATCCTATTGTGTTGAAAAACTTAGAAAAAATTAAAGGCGGCATTGATAGTTTTGAGCCTGCTAACGATGAAGATAAATCAATAAAAGATTTAATGCTTATGGCTTTTTCTGCGATTTTAATTGATTGTAGCAACTTGAAGCGCACACCTTGTCTTGGGTATAGCCCATCTAAAATAGTAGAAGACAATGCTCCCTTTGAACTCTTTGCCCAAAAAGTCGAAGAAATTGCGGAAGATTTATGGCTATGTCAAACAAAATACAAAAAATATTTAGAGACCAAAGGAACAATTGCTCTGGCAAATTCGATGGAATATAAACATCGTGTTAAATATGACATGGCAATAACATCCCCGCCATATATGAATGGATTAGATTACGTAATCAACTATAAAATTGAAATGGGTTGGCTTGGCTTTGGACAAAACCATAAAGACCTAAAAAAGTTAAAAGATGAAATGGTTGTCTGCGACAATGTTTCTAAAGGTTTGATTCATGACTTTAGCGGAAATGACCAGAGATACACAAATGACTGGATAGAAAATATAAAGAAGGCAATAGAAAAAAGTATTGAAAAGCGTGGGGCATATAGGCGAAAAGATATGCCCGAAATTGTACATAAATATTTTGATGATATGTACAAAATCATGCTCAATGTTGTGGAATCACTAAAACCTAACGGCAGATTTATTCAGGTGGTAGGAGATAGTTTAATTGCAGATGTTTATTTGCCAACCGATTTAATTCTTGCCAAGATGGGTCAAGAAATGGGATTGAAAATCGAAAGTATTGAAAAGGCAAGAAATAGGCGTTCTGGTCAAGTAAGAACTTATCAATTACGAGAAACGATAATTACATTGAAAAAGGATTGAAGTTATGAATCGAAATTATGGCTACCAAGAAAATCCAGAAAACGGATTAGGGATAGTCCGTGCCAGAACTCAAATAGGAAATCTTCGTTCTTGGGACATTCCTAGAGACGAATCAGCGATAAAGCGAGTAATTGAAGACATTGGAGAATCTCCCGTTCCAGCCTTATATATGCTTTTCGATGACCGCAGTGGAAAAAAAGTATATATTGGCGAATCATCTGATATTTTTATCAGGATAAATAGCCATATAAAAGCACCTCATAATTTACAAATAAAAAACTGGGCGAGAGCCATCATCATTAATGACGGCAGAAATGCAACGCAATCAGATTTGAATGACGAAAATATCCGCCTAGTTTTGGAAGATTTCTTGGTTCGATTGTTCAAGGTAAATCATTATTCTGTTGCTACTGAAAAGACCCGAAATCCGAGTTTAAGTTCAGCGCAAAAATCTATTGTCGAATCTTTCAAAGATGAATTAACAATTTTACTCACCAGAAAAAATAAAGTTACAAAAACTTTGTCTGATAAAGGAGAAGATGAAGTTCTTGCTACTCAACTCAGAAAAATTTTGGAAAGAAATAACTATCAAATTTCTGAATTGAGTGCATATGAAGCAATCATTGACGGTAAAAAAACTTATATTCGTCCAGGAAGTATCAAGAAAAAAGGCTGGCAAATTACATTTCGTGATAAATTCAAAAAGTTGCTCGAAGATGGAGGTGGTTATTTGTTAGTATCTCGACAGAGATTACCTCTAGTAGAAATGTCAGCAATAAGAGATTTTATAAAAGAAGTTGATGAAGCCGCTTTTACCAGACCTACTATTGATATTTTCGTTTCCTTTGACGAAGAATATACATATATCGCATACAAAGATAAGAAACTTGATGTTTCGAGCTCAACCATTATTCCAAAATAATAGTTCTTAAAGTCAAAATACTGCCTAACACAGCGTGCACCTGACGTGTGGGATTCTGCGGCATTTTCGAGTATTTTTCTGGTTTCAAGTTTTTCTGCTCCCACGTGTGCCTGCGGCACAGTGCAGGCAAGCAGAGTCCACGCCCGCCCGCACCCTCATATGCAAACAAAGAGGTAACATGGAATTTAGCATTCTTTATCAGGAACTTCAAAATAGCACAGACATGATCCGCGCATTATTGGCAGGAGTCGCACCGGAGGCGGCACGCCTCAAACCAAGTGCGGAGTCGTGGTCGATGCTCGAAGTGGTATGCCACTTATACGATGAAGAGCGCGAGGATTTCCGGGAACATCTCGATTTCATCCTTTCGACTTCGCTCAAGACAGGCCTTCACCGTCAAAATGAAAAATGGCATGAGATCGACTCCGATCATTGGGTAACCCAACGAAAATATAACGAGCAGAACTTCGCTGAGATGCAGGCAAAATTCTTTGTCGAGCGTGAAAAATCATTTGCATGGCTCAAGGGATTACAGAATCCAGGTTGGGAAAAAACTTATACAACTCCATACCGCACCATCAGTGCGGGAGAGATGTTCGCCTGTTGGGTCGCGCATGACAATCTCCACATCCGCCAATTGGTGGAACTCAGGCGCATGAGGCTGGAAAATTTCACCAAGCCTTACAATCTCGAATACGCAGGGGATTGGTAACTGAATAGACGCAAATGCTTCGTAAGATGAGAGTAAAGGTGGCTCGTATAAAAAAGTCTGCCTGCGCCTAACATAGCGTTCCGCCGTCCGCCCCAATGCCACAGCCCGCAGGGCAAATCCGCGATCCCACTCGGGAAGATTACCATCAGGGACGATGTCGCAAACCACTGATTACTTCTTCACCAACCATCTGAACATTGAAATATTGGTTGTTGAACGTGTCCCATGGCTGGAAATGAGACAAGACATCCATGGCTTCCTGCCTAAATCTTTGGAAGTTCTAGGCTAAATGTTTGCAATTTCTAGGCTAGATATTGGCAACTTCTAGGCTAAATGTTTGCAATTTCTAGGCTAGATTTTGACAACTTCTAGGCTAGATTTTGACAACTTCCAGGCTAAATACTGGCAGCGTTCCGGCGGGGGCACTCAAAGGTTGTTGGTAAATAGGCTCAAGCCGCCGTCCTCGGCGGCGCTTTGCGAGTAAATCCTGCGCCGAGGATGGCGCAGGGAGCAAACGGTTCATTCTGCCTGTACATCCTGTTTCATGTTCTAACCCATAGATAGAGTATATAATAAAAACATGATACAAAAAAGAACTGCTTTCCCAGCAATTATTATTGCCATTTTTATAACAACATCATTTGGGGTCGTTTCAATCGGTCATATTCTTTCCAACAAACCCATCCTATTCTTGAATTATGAAAATTCCTATGGGTTGGATTACACCGACTTTTTTAAAGCATCAGAAAAAATAATGAATGGGAAAAGCCCATACAATTTATCTAATGTCTCCAGGAATCGTTACGTCACTACGCCCATCCCGGCAATCGTCAATATTGCGCTAGTCCCTTTGGGGTTTGACAATGCAAGGACTCTTCTCTACTTTCTAATACCGCTTTCCCTGGCATTTGGCTATCAATTAATAACTTCGATATTCGAATTTGCAGAAGCAGATAAAAATCTGGTTTTAACAGCGGGCCTGGCGGGTTTATTATTTGGCTATCCCTTTTATTTTCTTATTCAACGCGAAAACATTGATGGGTGGGTCTTTCTTTTCCTGAGCTTGGGACTGTATTTTCTATTTAAACCAAAAAGGGAATTGCTCAGCGGTTTATTCTTTTCCCTCGCCATCGTTTTCAAAATTTATCCGGTATTGATCATATTGCCGATTTTATTTAATAAAAAATGGCGTCTGCTTTTATGGGTCGGGTTGTGGTTGGCGCTGTGGGGAATTGTCACGCTGTTTTATTTTTCAGATCTTCGAACTTCTTTATCCATGCGTTCCCTGTCTTTCTTTAGATTCGACGAGAATGGCAGTTTAATGGATACGATACGATTAATTTCGTTATCAATGAATTCCCTGGGAATAAAAATCACGGGACTATCAGCCAGGTCGTCCCGCATCATCGCTACGTTTATATACGGCTTATTGTTCTTTCTCTTGGCGCTGGCAGATTACAAATTGGGCAAAGCGAACAAACTTGATTTTTCTTCTTACACCATGTATTTACCATTCATGATAGCAGTACCCCAGGTTGTATTTCATTATTCTTTCATTATTTGCCTGATGCTCATTCCAACCATGTGTTATCTCTGGAAAATAAGCGAAGGCAAATTGCAAAGAACATTTATTTTTATTATTTCAATCGGCATCGCATTGACACAATGGCAGGCCATTGCAACTTACCATCTTACGTCCAATATCGTTTCTGAAGCGATCCCTGGAATTGGTCTATTGATAATCATGATGGGCATCGCGATTTTCAAAATCCATGCTCTGCACCTGACGTTAAACAGCGCCACCAATGCGTAGAAGAAAAATGTTCCGATATCAAAACGGCTGAACGATCAATTTCCCTGTTATATGCAGGAGATTCTTGTTCATCCAATCCCTTCAGCATAAAGTATATAGATGACAAATCTTACTATTGCACACCAGCGCCTGAACAATCAAAAACTCAGCCATACAAAATTTACAAGCCCACAAGAAATCGTGAAATGGCTGGGCGCAGTCCAGTCCCAGGATTATCAAGCCGCGAAATGGGCGGTCGGACTGCGCTCAAAAAATTTGAACAACGCCGCGCTGGAAGAATCATTTACCAGCGGAGCAATTCTCCGCACACACATCTTGCGTCCCACCTGGCATTTTGTCTTGCCCGAAGATATCCGCTGGATGCTGACGCTGACCGCCCCGCATGTCCGCGCCGCGCTGGCATATTATGATCGTTCGCTCAAAGTGGATGCCGCCACACTCCGGCGCAGTCACGATGCAATTGGAAAAGCATTACAGGGCGGCAAACAACTAACGCGGGATGAGATCAGCGCCGCACTCAGGAAGGCGGGCATCGTCGCAGATGGTCAGCGACTGGGGCATTTAGTGATGCACGCCGAATTGGACGGCATCATTTGCAGCGGCGCGCGACGCGGCAAGCAATTTACTTATGCTTTGCTGGATGAACGAGCGCCTCTTGCCCGGACCCTGGAGCGTGATGAGGCGCTAATGGAACTTGTCAAACGCTACTTCACCAGCCGCGGCCCCGCCACCCTGAAGGATTTCGCGTGGTGGTCGGGTTTATCGATGGCCGAAGTTCAGCGCGGACTCGAAATGGTCAAATCGGGGTTCGAGCATAAAGCGGTGGACGAGCAAGTTTATTGGTACTCCGCTTCCGCATCCGGCAAAAAAGATGCGTCACCATCAGCTTATCTGCTGCCAAATTATGATGAGTATGTCGTGGGCTACACCGACCGATCCGCAATTTACGACGAATCTCAAAATCATAAATTGGATGCACGCGGAAATTTTCTCTTTCAAAATACCATCGTGATCGACAGCCAGGTCATTGGCACGTGGAAGCGCACGCTCAAGAAAAATGAAATCATCCTTGAATTGAGTCCGTTTGAAAAGCTGACCAAAATACAAAAGCAGGCAATGGATCACGCCGCAAATCGCTACGGCGCTTTTCCGGGTTTGCCAGCGACAATCATTACATTCGGTGAAAAGGATTAACCGTGACAAAATATATCGCCTTCCTGCGCGCCATCAACGTCGGCGGACACACCGTCAAAATGGATTTACTGCGCCAACTTTTCGAGTCACTCGACTTTTCAAATGTTGAGACTTTTATCGCCAGCGGAAACGTCATCTTCGACACAAAATCTTCAGACGCGAAATCACTCGAAAAGAAAATCGAAAAACATTTGAAGGAAAATCTCGGCTATGAAGTCAGCACATTCATCCGCACCGACGCGGAACTGGCTGACATTGCAAAATATCAGGCTTTCAAAAAATCAGAGATGGATTCTGCAACCGCGTTCAACGTTGCCTTTTTATCCGATCCGCTCGACGATTCGTCCGTGAAAAAGCTGATGGCGTTGAAAACCGACATCGATAATTTCCATGTCCACGGACGCCAGATGTATTGGCTGTGCCGCAAAAAGCAAAGCGATTCAACTTTCTCGAACGCGGTGCTGGAGAAGAAGCTCGGCATCCGTTCGACGATCCGCCAGATGAGCACCATTCAAAAGATGGCAGAGAAATATTCCCCTTCATCGCAATAAAAACTTCGATAAAAGATTAAACGCAAAGTCACAAAGAAGCGAAGACTCAAAGAGTTTTTTGCGGCTTGGTGTCTTCGAGCCTTGGTGGTTGCGTTACTTAATCTCCTTGCCGTCCCAGAGAGCGTTTCTTAATTCTTTTTGGGACACGGATTACGCGGAACCAACGGAAACACACGGAAAAATCATTGATAGTCCGTGCTTGTCCGTGAAATCCGTTCAATCCGTGCACTTAAGAAACAGTCTCTCAGAAGATTTTTTCTTTATAATCACAACATTCCTCGCCAGGGAGAAACCCATGAAAGCAGTTCGTTTGATCCAAAGCAAAAATTTAAACCGCGAAGTTCGCTAAGACCACAAAGAAAACTTTTAAACTTTGCGTTCTTGGCGGTTCGATTTTGAACTTTGTAAATTAAGTTCGGCAAAATAAAATCTCCTGACCAGAATCAGGAGATTCATCCTTATAATCATCCTATGAGTATTTCAAACGACCAACCATCCGTCGCGATCATCGGCGGCGGCCCAGCCGGGCTCATGGCCGCCGAAGTTTTGATTCAAGGCGGTGTAAAAGTCGATGTTTACGATTCCATGCCGTCGCTTGGACGAAAATTTTTAATGGCTGGCAGGAGCGGACTCAACATCACGCACTCCGAACCTTACGAAAAGTTCGTCAGGCGTTATGGCAAGCGCCAAAAAGAAATCGAAAAATATCTAAAAGATTTCACGCCCGATGATCTGCGTGCGTGGGCGAAAGAACTCGGCGTGGAAACTTTTGTCGGCACGTCGGGGCGAGTCTTTCCGCGCGAGATGAAAGCCAGTCCGCTTTTGCGGGCATGGCTGAAGCGATTGCAAAAATCCGGCGCGACGATTCACACACGCCATAAATGGATCGGCTGGAAAGAAGATTATTTAATTTTTGATTCGCCAGAAGGTGAAGTCAAAGTCAAGGCCGATGCAACGGTGCTGGCCCTCGGCGGTGCGAGTTGGCCGCGACTCGGTTCCAGCGCGGAATGGGTCGAATGGCTGGAGCAGGCCGGAGTTCGGGTTGAAGCGTTCCGTCCAGCCAATTGCGGATTCAACGTCGCATGGTCAAATTTTTTCCGCGAAAAATTTTCGGGGCATCCGATCAAATCTGTAGTTTTATCTTTTGATGATTTCAAACAGCAGGGCGAGTTTGTGGTGACGAAACATGGCGTGGAGGGAAGTTTGATCTACGCCGCTTCGGCGCGCCTGCGTGACGAAATCGAATTGAATGGAAAAGCAATAATTCATCTCGACCTTGCGCCCGCGTTCTCTCAAAAACAAATTATTGAAAAATTATCCAGGCCGCGCGGCTCGCGCTCGATGGCAAGCCATCTCGAAAAAGCAATTGGCATCAAAGGCGTGAAAGCTGGACTGCTTCGCGAATTTTTGCCGAAGGAAATTTTTGCGGACGTTGAAAAATTATCGGCGGCGATCAAAGATTTATGCGTGCCGCTGGTTTCTCCGCGCCCGATCGTAGAAGCCATCAGCAGCGCGGGCGGCGTAAAGTTTGAAGAACTCGATTTGCATTTGATGCTCAAAAAAATTCCGGGCGTTTTCTGCGCCGGAGAAATGCTGGACTGGGAAGCGCCGACCGGTGGATATTTGTTGACGGCCTGTTTTGCCACCGGTCGCGCCGCAGGTTTTGGTGCGCTGGAATATTTAAAAAATTAACCGCAAAGGACGCAAAGAGCGCGAAGCTTTATTTTTTGCTCTTTGATTTGTGGCTCAAAAAGATTCAGCGCGAAGTCGCCAAGACGCCAAGTTTTAATTTTTCTTTGCGGCTCTGCGTCTTTGCGTTAGAGTTCTTCGCGCCTTCTTTTCAAGTTTATAATTCGCGCCATGACCATTCCAGACAAAATCATTTCCCTGCTCGAACTCAAACGCAGTAACGGCGAACGCGGCGCGCGTAAGTTCATCGCCTATAAAGGCATCGTTTACGATGTGACTGATTGCCCAAAATGGAAAAATGACCTGCACGAAAATTTGCATTTCCCCGGTCAGGATTTAACTTCTGAATTTCCCGATGCGCCGCACAGGGAGGAAGTCTTCAAACACGATTGTGTGAAAATAATTGGAAAATTGGAGTCCGAAGTCTCCTGACTTCGAAATATCCGACGACTGGAGTCGTCGGACTCCGCTTAGGAAAATAAATGTCTTCTCTTAAATGGTGGCAAACCGCAGTCTTCTATCAAATCTATCCGCGTTCGTTCGCCGACGGAAACGGCGACGGCATCGGCGACTTCAAAGGCATGATCGAGAAACTTGATTATCTGAAAGACCTCGGCGTGGATGCGCTCTGGCTCTCGCCGCATTTCCCGTCCCCCAACTGGGATTGCGGTTACGACATCAGCGATTATTGCAACGTCGCGCCGGAATATGGCACGCTCGACGACTTCAAAAATTTCCTCGGCGAATCCCACAAAAGAAATATCCGCGTCATTCTCGACCTCGTTCTGAACCACACATCCGACGAACATGCCTGGTTCATCGAATCAAAATCCAGCCGCGACAACCCCAAAGCCGATTGGTATGTGTGGCTTGATTCCCCTCTCCTTGAGGGAGAGGGGACAGGGGTGAGGGTTCCGCCCAACAACTGGCAATCCTGCTTCGATGGCGAGGCGTGGACTTATGTCCCTGAACGCGGCCAATATTTTTATCATTACTTCATGAAGCAACAGCCCGATCTCAACTGGCACAATCCCGAAGTAAAAAAAGCCATGTGGGATGCTGTCCGCTTTTGGCTCGATCTCGGCGTGGACGGCTTCCGTCTGGATGCACTCGGCACAATTTATGAAGATCCGAATCTCACACCACATACCGTCCCGATGAATCTGGCCGAACTGCGCCATTTTACAGACCTTGCCAAGACCCCAAAAGAGATCAAGCTCAAGGAAAAATACTGGCACGACATGTTCAAGAATCAATGGGGCCAGCCCGGCGTCCACGAATTGATGAAGGAACTGCGCGCTGTTCTAGATGAATACGAGGGTGACCGGATGCTGGTCGGCGAGGACGACAACATTGATTACATGGGCAACGGCGCAGATGAATTGAATCTGGTTTTCAACTTTCCATTGATGCGGACCAGGCGCATCACACCGGACCACATCCGGCGCAATCAAAAAGAGCGTTTGACTCGTCTGGATGCTTTGCCCGCCGTCAGGGGCTGGGCCTGCAACACGCTCGGCAACCACGACTGCTCGCGCATCCACACCAACTTCGGTGACAAGATCCACGACGCGGAGTTGGCGCGACTCAACGCCGCCCTCGTGCTGACATTACGCGGCACGCCATTTTTATATAACGGCGAAGAGATCGGCATGACTGATTACATCATCACCGACCCGGCCCAACTGCGCGACACGATGGCGACCTGGTATTACGAGAGCCTCGTCAGCGAGTTGAAGGCCGATCCAGCGGAAGCCGCCGTCCGCGCCGGGGAAATGACGCGCGACAAGAATCGCACGCCGATGCAGTGGAGCAATCGTCCCAACGCGGGCTTCTCGCCGGATTCGGTCACAACGTGGCTGCCGGTTAATCCGAATTATGCGAACGAGGTCAGCGTTGACGATCAAAAGAAAAATCCGTACTCGCTTTTGAATTATTACAAACGCCTGCTGGCCGCGAGGAAAGAATCGCCCGCATTGATCGAAGGCGATTATTTGCCGTTGCACGTCACCGCTAAAAATTATTTTGCCTTCCTGCGCAGAACTAAAACGCAAACTGTCCTCGTCCTGCTCAATTATTCCGACGAACATCTCAGCCTGGATTTTTCGCGCGTCAAAGATTTGAAAGGGAAAACCCTGCACGGATTATTCTCCAGCAGCGGGAATCTACACAACGAACATCCAAAGCATGTCTCGCTCGGTGCGTACGAAGTTTTTATCTCGGAAGTACAATAGAGAGAATGAAAGTCAAGCCAAAAGTTTTTCAAATCCATTCGTCCCGCTTCGTCGCCCTGTGCGGACGGATCTTCCGCAACACCGACCCAAGATATTTTCCAAGCGTGAACTAT
>JAJYOH010000099.1 GCA_021796315.1 Chloroflexota bacterium | reverse complement strand
GGCGGGATTTTTCCGCTCAACCGACCAACAGCTTGATGTAACCAGAGGCAGCCCATCTCCGGGCGTATCGCGGAAGTCCTGCAGATAATTGCCCAGAGTCGGGTTCCCATAAGTGGATACCACCTGTAATACTGAATTGGAACCGCCGATATAAAGGACGAGGAAATCAGGATTAAGGCCTGTGCCTACGATCCCGTATACGTCATCACCGAGGCGGTCGCTGTCGCGGATGCTGAGCATGATGGTATTATCCGGGAAGTGGTAAGGCATTTGATAGGGAGGGATTCCTTGTACGTATAACGGCGATAGGATGACTGCAAATTTATGAGGCGGAATTACGGTTGTGTTCGTGATCAGGTTTGGCCCGGGAGCGGCATTCGGTACACGTTCGTCCCACGGAACAAGCGAGTCAGGAGTCCCGCTTGGGCCTGGATCGAACAGCCACCAACCGCGCACATCCACTGATGAGTTGCCATAGTTATAAAGCTCAACGTATTCATTCCATTTTTTGAAATCATCACCGCCGCAGGGTGTGGCCATAACCTCGCTGATTGCGATGGTCGACTGGCTGGTTGGATTGGAAACATCAAGATTGGAGCCGCCTGATGTCGCAATCAAAGGCCCGTCAACCGGCATGATGGTGCACTGCCGTGTGACAGGTGCATTTGCGTCGGGAGTGCCGGATGTGATCCCAACCGTAATTGTCACGATGGCGGGTTTTAAGGGCGCTGTAAACAGGGCATTGAGGTTGGGAGGCGTGGATAAAATGCTGCCATCTGAAGCCGTCCATTGGATGGAGGCATTAGGCGGCACTACTCCATCGAGAGTTAATGGCATTTGTTTGCCTATGGTCAATGTGCATTGTTCGGGCAAAATCCGTACATGGTTTGGCGGCGTAGATGGCGAATTGCAGGCGGTCAGGCTCAAAACCATTCCGAGCGATATAAAAGCAGCGAAAATAATTTTGCGTTTCATGGCAGTGCCTATTTCGTTGACCCAATTTGAATCTGAATGGAAAAAATGGAACTCTGATTACAAAAATCCTGTGTGGCTTTCAGGGTAAGAAAACCCACAGATGGTTTATTGGTTAATTCCACATTTGTCTGGCAACCGGTATTGGAACCAAAACTCTTGAACACATCGCCGCTGTATTGCCAGGCACAGGAAAGGATGGCGTCTGATTGGGATGGCTGTGCCGTAACGATCAGCGTTTGGTTGGGTGTGGCCGTAAATGTGTCGCCGGGTTGGAGTGTTTGTTGTTGGCCCTCCACTGAAAACACAACTGAGGTTGGCGCCTGGCAGGCGGGGAACACGAGCAATAGTCCGCCTGCCGAGACGGCGATGGCGGTAATGATGAACCACAGCGGCAAACCGGCCACATATAGGCGAATCTTATCTGAGCCGACCAGCGGCTTTGCCTGTGGAAATTCCACGCCAAGGCGGATGAAAAGAAGCAGGCAACTGCTCACAAACGCGCCGAATGCAATTACCGCTTGCTGAGGGTTGGGACTTTGGCTTAACCAGATCAATATCGACCGGGGAATAAGCAGCTTCAACCGCACCGCGGCAATTGTAATGACGATAAGAAGAAGGAACAGCGCCAGACCGCGAATAAGTTCAAAAGGTTTACGAGTCATCTGTCCTCCTTAAGGACAGATGAGATTATAGCCATCCCCCTTGGTTTTGCACCTTAGGGAGAGTTTACACTTTTCAATTCCCTGACATTTTGGAAAGGATTTGGTAAGACGGGTTGTACTGGCTTATCATACTCTGCCCCTCTCAGTAAATGTCATCCGAAAATTGTTTCCAGCGCGTTACCCAGGTTGTTGCGCCAGGAAGTGTAATTGTGCGCGCCGCCCCCTTCGTAATAAGTCACGTTGTAGCCCTTTTCCTGCAGAATAGGCTGGATGCGGCGGTTATCTTCCAATAAAAAATCCATGCGACCGGCGTCCATCCAGATTTTTACATCCGGGCGCGGTTTATTTTCGATCAGCTCAACTGCGGATGTGGGCAGACCTTCAAACCAGAAAACGCCGGCCTGACTGGCGATCTTCCCAAATGTTTCGGGCATACGCAGACCGGTGTACATTGCCATCAATCCGCCCATGGACGCACCCAGCACGCCGAATGCGCCGCGCTCGTCGGTTAGTTTCAATTTCTGTTGCGCAAGCGGAAGGACATCATGCCTGAGCCAACTTAATGTTCCGTCAGAACAGGCATATTCGGCGAAGCGCCGCTGTTCCCGTCCACCGTTTTGAAGCAAGGCCATCGCAATCGGGCGGATGCGTTTCTGCGCGATCAAGTTATCCACGATGATGTTGATCCTGCCGCGTCGCAGATAATCAGGCCCATCATAGACAATTAATAAAGGCGCCGGTCCGGGTGCAGGCGGACGATAAAGATAAACTGTGCGCTGGCTGCGCAAGCTGAGCATCCACATCCCGATCTTGTGGCGGGTGACCGTTCCCCGGAATTTTTTCTCCGCTGGTTTTATCAGCGGTGACGGAGCGGCATTGGGCATGTAAAAAAAGTTGTTGTATCCGCCAACGCCGTTGTAGATTCTGTGTTTGTTGAAAGGGTCTTTCAAACGCGTTTGTGTTTCGGGTTCATAGAAGGAATATTCCAGGTACGCATCAGCTTTCAGATTAAACGAGATCGTCCACAGGTCCGGTGCGAAGCGTTTAAGTCGTTTGGGGTGATCGTCCCAGCCGTGCAAGTCGTCGATTAAGTGAGGCGCAGAATTGCCTTTCCAAATGAATGTGACAGTTTCGCCGTCAATGATTGGATTGCCTTCGAGTTGAAGCCGGGTAAGTAAATGATCTTTTTTCATGAGATGATTATAAACAAAAGCGGCGCAGGTTTTGCGCCGCTCGAAGTTTATTTCTTTTTTCGCATACGTTCAGCCACGCGTCCCCATGCTGATGTTGGATTCTGCGGGCGGACTTTGCGATGTTCCTCTTTGCTGAGTGCCAGCGCCATATCTTCGAAGATGGCCGCCAGCGGACTCTCTGCACCATCAAGTACCGGAGGCCGTCCATAGTTCAAGGCTTTAACGAATTCATCTTCAGCGCAGGGCAGGACCAAATCTACTTTGCGGTTGATGAATTTTTCGATATCGTCAAGCGCCAAGCCCATACGCGGAAAAGTCCAATTGACGATGAGATGAATTTTTTTGTTTTGATAATTGAGCGCCTCGAAGATTTCCAGCGCCATGCTGGATGCTCGCATGGCGGCGATCTCAGGTTGGGCAACGAGCAGGATCACGTCGGCGCGGTCAAGCGCCTGCAAAGTGCGTTCGCTCAAATCGTGCGGCATATCCAGCACAACGTAGGGGAATTGCGAACGCAAAACATCGAGAACGGTTGCGACTTTTTCAGGTGTGACCATTTCGCCCTCTTCTGGACGACGGGGCGATGCCAATGTAAAAACATTGGATTCGTGCGGTAACAAGGCGGTGTGGACTGCATCCGAGTCGATCTCGTTGAGCTGACAAAGATCGGCCCAGGTGCGATGCAAAGATTGGTTGAGGAACAACGCGGTTTGACCTGCAATCGTCACCATATCCACCAACGCGACCGATTGTCCCCACAGCGCGGCCAGTCCGCCTGCCAGGTTGACCGATATGGTCGAGACACCTGACCCGCCGCGTAAAGAGAAGACTGCAATTGTGCGGGCCATTTCGATCGGCGCACTTGGAGGGACGGAAGGTTGCAGGAGAGGCAGCACCTCACTGCGTTTGATGAGCGCGTTGACGCGTGCCAGCAGTTCCTCGGTTTCGTAAGGCTTTGCCAGATAATCGTCCGCGCCAGCCTCGAAGCCTTTGACCTTTTGTTCGATGGATGCCAGCGCGGTCAGCATCAGGATTGGGATTTTATTTGTGGCCGGGTTCGCCCGAATCTTTTGGCAGGTTTCGTAACCATCCATCTCGGGCATCATCACATCCAACAGGATCAGATTGGGCTTCTCTGTTTCCAGCCTGGATAATGCATCGCGTCCGTCCCCTGCGTTCAATACTTCGAATTCGTGGCGTGCCAAGATGGTGGATGTCATCTTTAGCATCATGTCATCATCATCAACGACGAGGATTTTTTTATTCATGGATTCTCTCCTTTATGGTTGTGCAATGGGCGTTACGACTGTAAAAATCAATTGGCCGACATCCACGTTCGCCCCAGCCTGGACCTGAACCGGGTACTCCTGCGCGGTCCCGTTCAAGGCGACGATCAGATTCCGCCTCCCGGCTGGAACGCCTTGATACGTGAACCCGCCCTGGGCGTCCAGAAGGACCGGGCGATCCACGCCCATCACATAGACCGTGCCCGGGAACGGCGCACCTTTTGCATCCACCACATGACCGGTCACATTTCCGTTACCTATCAGCAGGTTCGCACTATCCGTGCCCATGAAATTGATGACCCCAAGCGCGGCAACGATCACAGTTAATACTGCGAGCGTGATGCGAATGATCCGCTGGCGGACCGCCGGCTTGTGCGGTTGATCCGGCATTCCGTTTCGATAATCCTTCAAGGAAGGGGAATTCGATAAACCCATATTATCTCCTAGGGAAGCGGGTTGACCGAGATGCTGTCGAAGCAGACCTGTGTGCTGTCCCAGGTACGCAGGCCGATTCCGCTCCCGGACGGATATGTGGAATCAGCGGCCTGGTAAACCTTTGTTCCATCCACGTAGGCAGTGTATGTATTGTTGCTGACAATCATTTGGATGTTGTGCGACTGATTCCAGTTGTAGCCCTTCGGCGCGTATACTGTAGCGCTTGGACTTAATTCATTGCCTTGATACCATTCGCGCAAAAGGTATGCGCCGCTTCCATAGCCGGGATCGTATTGAAAGTCATACCCGTTGACCGCCGAATAGTTGCTGGAGTTGAAATACAAACCATATCCATTTCCCTTGCTGAGCGTCGCGCCGTTCAGGTTGATGACATAATTGCCGGTGGAGTTTACATTGGCAAAGATCCTGCCTTCGTTCGGTCCCCCGCACAAGTGTCCGTTCTTAACAGCCCAGTTGCCGCTGATGATCTTCCAGTTGTTCAGATTGTTGAAATCGTCCGAGAAAAGGCTCGATGAGCACGTCCCGCTATTTCCGCCTGATCCCTTGATGATGTTGCAATAGACGGCCGTCAAATTTATGCCGGAGGCCTTTACCGCCAGCATGACCGCAATGGCGATAAGCAGAATGATCAGAACATACTCAACAAGCCCCTGGCCTGGCAAGCTAAAATTCTTTTTCATCGCAGGGTCTCCTATTTGATTGAGCTACCATTTCATTATAGTTATCTGCGCTCAACGCAACCTTGCAGTTTGATGACCTAACCGAGCTGTAATGAATTGGCTTGAATTCGACGGCTAGCTCAGGAACAAAATGGCGACTCCGGCCATTGCCAGAAGCGTCCCGGCGATGGCCTGCCAGCCGAGTTTCTCTTTGAAGATAAAATGACTGACCGGAAGTATGAAGATCGGCGAGAGCGAGGTCAGCGTGCTGGCTACGCCGACTTCTGTGCGTTGAACTGCGAGCAGCGATGCAGATACGCCGAGCACGGGCCCGATAAATGCCGCGATGGCAAGTTGTTTGAAGGCGGTTGGATTTTCTTTCAACGTCTGGAAAGTCTTGCCGACTTCTCTTTGAAAGGCTGTGAGAATCCAAAGCGCCAGCATGGCGGCCAACATGCGGATGGCGTTTCCCTGGAATGGTGAAAAGTCCCCGGCCATGCCCTGTTTTGAAAAGACAAAACCTGTCGCCTGGAAAATGGCTGAGAGCACGCCGAATAAAATTCCCATCAGCGAATGACGCGAAATTTGTGTTTTCCCGTTGCCTTGTTCGAGAATGACCCAGACGATCCCGCCAAGCGTCAGCGCGATGCCGAGGATTTGACCAGCGCGCAGCGTCTCGCCAAAGAAAATCCACGCTTCCAACGCGCCGAAAATGGGAGACAGGCTGAGGAGCAGAATTCCCAGCCTCGGCCCGACCAAAAGATACGATTGAAAAAGAAATGCGTCGCCGAGTGCGAGGCCGATGATGCCGGAAAGCGAAAGCCATGTCCAGCGGTCGGACGATGCGCCGAATGGCAAAGGCTGTTGAAAAAGAATCAGGTTGATGATGATCAGATAGATCAGCGCGAATACGATCCGCGTGCGATTGGAAATGACCGCCCCGACTTTTTGGGCAGCATTCGTGATGAATACGGCATTGAGAGCGTAAAACAAAGATGTAGCAATGCCGGCGATCTCGCCGATGTAATTTGACATGATGATTCCTTGAAAAAAGATTATGTCATTGCGAGCGTAGCGAAGCAATCTCTTGAATAATCGGGGAGATTGCTTCGCTTGGTCTCGATACGATGGAAAAACACCATCTACTCGACCATCGTTCGCAATGACGTGAAAATTATTTGCTAAACGTCCCCATTAACTCGCCTTGCGCCAAAATGTGACCTTCCATGGCTTTGAGCAATTGATCCTTGCTCGCGCCGGGTGAAAGATTCAAAGTTGCATCGAGCGCATAGAGTTTGAAAAAATAACGATGCGTTCCCGATGGCGGACACGGTCCGTTGTAACCCAAATTGCCGGACGAATTTTTTCCCTGCAAACTTCCGTCGCTGAGTTGCCCTGCGGCGGGAACAGCCTCGGGTAATGAACTTGTTGCAGCGGGAATGTTGTACATCACCCAATGCACCCACGTGCCCATCGGCGCGTCGGGGTCGTCAACGATCAGTGCAAAAGATTTTGTCCCGGTTGGAAAATTTGTCCATGAAAGGTTGGGGGAAATTTCACGGCCGAGACACGAATATTTCGACGGGATGTTTTGTCCAGATGCGAAAGCGTTGCTGGTGAGAGACAGAGTCATTGTTGCCTCCTGGGTTGCTGATGATGGCGTGCAGGCTGAAAGAATCAGCGCGAGAAAAATCAAAAGAAATTTTTTCACAAGTCTTCGAGCTTTGTGTTCGGGAATTGCAGGATAAAGTCCGGGCCGTAGGCGAGGCTTGGGGTTTGGAAACCCGGCTTGAAGCGCTGCCCCGAGCCGGTCGAAGGGTCGGATGATAAGATGCGCTTCATGATCTCGACTGTTGTCTGCGATGTGAGCAAATAGCCGTCCGGCGTCTGGAGCTTCGCGCGGGCGCATCCGCCATTTTTATCTGTCGCTTCACCGACGATGATCGCAAGTCCGTGATTGCGACTCTCCTCGGATGGGCCGGGCGGATACCTGTCGATCACTGACTTCATTATATTTTTTGCGAGACGGTTATTCAAGAGCGGGCCGATGAAACGGCTGACGTGCAGAAAATCGATCATCGTGCGCGGCAGGGCCATGAAGGTTTCGATGTTGGGAATGCCCGTGCTGTAATATGCGGTGCTGACATCGCCCCAGCCGATGGAAACTGTTTTGACCGGGCCGCGTCCGAAATCGGCGTCGACAAATTTCCAGGCGGGCGGCACTTGAATAACTTTCCCATCTTTGCGGATGCGTCCCTTTGAAAGAACGCTCTCGATCGCTGACTTGGCCGTGCCGCGCGAAATGCCTGAGCCGACCTGGCGAATGCAAAGTTGCAAACGATCTGCCGATGGAAGTTTTTGTTTAAGATGCGCGCCCAAACAATCGGATGGAACCACGTCGAAGCCCGCTCCGGGAAGAAACATGATGCCTGCGTTTTTTGCCTGCGCATCCAGCGCGGCCAAGCCTTCGAAACTTTCGATCTCGCCGCTGATGTCCACGTAATGTTTTTTATTACGCAGGCAAGCCTCGGCCATGCGACGAAACGTCAACACGAATGGCCCGCCGCAATGCAGCACTGCATCCACTTCCATCAAAGCCGAGTCGAGCGCGCCTGTGTTCGAAAGATCAAAGGCGCGATAATCAAGCCCGAGTTTTTGCGACTGAGTTTTCAAACGGGTTTCATCGCGGCCAGCCAGCAAAGGCCGTATCCCATTTTTGACAGCCAGGTCAGCAATCAACTCACCGGTATAACCGTAGGAACCATAAAGTAAAAATGTTTTCATAGCTTCTTCACAAAATGAACCAGACGTTCGGCTTCATCGTAACCCAATTTGATATGCGCGCGGATGCTGGCAATATTATCCAGCCACGTATCCGACGCCATTTCGGTACAGCCCTTTTCACGCGCCCAATTTTCCGCAGCGCGTACCAGATCGCCTGCCACACTTGAACCGCGCATATCTTCATCCACGAACCAGCCTTCGATGTAACCAACCGGGCTGGTCTCACAACCTTCGCCGTAATCGCGCAAACGAGCTTCGATCATTCCAACCGCGCGGCCATCTACGAAGGCCATAAAAACCGCATCGCGCTCGCTGGCGAGAATATCATCCATGTCGAAATTCATATATTCATCCGGCGCGTCGGGCCAGATTCCTTTTCGCATTCGGAACCATTCGGATTTATCTTCGTGCGTGATGCGGCGGATAAGAATCTCGGCCATTTATTTCTCCTGAAAAAATTGGATGGCCAGAAGTATAGCCCACGCTGCGATCAATAGCCAGATGAGGATAATAATTCCCGCACCGATCCACCCCACGCGTCTTTCGGGGCTTTTAGCGGACGCCGTTAAACGGGCCTCGTCCATCACGTTTGGCGGGATCAGCTTCAACGTCAGCGCGATGCCCGCCGGGACGATGATCAGATCATCGAGATAGCCGAGCACCGGAATAAAATCCGGGATCAGATCGATCGGGCTGAACGCGTAAGCCAGCACCAGCGCCGCAAGTATTTTTGCATACCACGGTGTGCGTTTGTCGCGGAACGCAAAATACAACGCGATGGATTCGCGTTTCAATTCGCGTGCGCGTTGTTTTAATTTATCGAGCATGAGGTTGTGTCTGAATTATATTTCCAAAAAGACAGCCCGACGATTTTCGTCGGGTTGTTTACTTTTTTACTAAATGCTATGCAAGAAATAAAATTGCAACTCCCGCAATTGCGAGCGCCGTCCCGGTTACTGCCTGCCAGCCGAATTTCTCTTTGAATGCAAAATAGCTGATCGGCAGAACAATTACCGGCGGCAATGCCATCAGCGTGCTGGCAATACCGATCTCCGTGCGTTGCACCGCCAGCAATGACAGGGACACACCCAGCAATGGTCCAGCCACCGCACCTAATGCGATCAGCCACGTGGTTTTTGGATTCTCGCGCAAGGATGTAAACGTCGCGCCGACCTCACCCTGGAGGATCGTCCATACCCAGATAAAGATCGCGGCGGCGAGCATTCGGATGGCGTTGGCTTGGAATGGTGAAAAGTTGTCTGCCATCCCCGGCTTGGAAAGTACGAGTCCAACCGCCTGACCGAGTCCGCCAAGGATGCCGAAGAACACGCCGCGCTTCGTGTGTCCATGCGGAGTATCAGCCGCTTCTTCGTGCGACATTACCACCCAGCCAATCCCTGCCAGCGCCAACACGATGCCGGTGATTTGCAGAGGCGAGAGAGTCTCGCCAAAGAATATCCACGCAATGATCGAACCGAAGATCGGTGCGAGGCTCAATAATAAAGTCCCGAGGCGAGGTCCCACGGAAACAAAGGATTGGAAGAGGAATGCGTCGCCGAGTGAAAGACCGATTACGCCGGAAAGACTCAGCCAGATCCAATGTGAAGCGTTGGCTGAAAACGGCAATGGTTCGCGATAAAGGAAGATGTTTAGGATGACCAGGAGAACCAGGGCAATGGTCAATCTCGCGCGATTGGTCACCTGCGAGCCAACTGTGCGTCCCGTTGCCGTAAAAATGATGGCCGTCAATGCGAAGAAGAAAGAGGTCGCCAGCGCGGCGATCTCGCCGATAAAATCCATTTTGTTTGATCCTTTCGTGGGAGGGTTTAATTTATAGGCGGATATTCGCCTGTCTAACTTTTATCCGGTTTGATTCTCGGAATCCAGCGCGGAACTTTTTGTAAATAATCTTCGTAGGATACGCCGAACTTTTTCTTCAAGGTCGGTTCTTCGTAAAGTGTGACGAACAAATGGACCATCAAAAAGACGAGAACTGTGTAAACAATCATCCAAATTGATTTGAACCATAGAAAGTATCCGATGTTGATTGCCAACACTCCAACATGCATTGGATTGCGAACGTAACGATAGAAACCAGTCATAACCAATTCTTTGGGCGGGTCAACCGGCGCGGGCGTGCCGCGGCCCTGGGCGACAAAGTTCCAGAAACTCCACAAAAGAATAATCCCGCCCGTCAACCAGAGCGGAAAAGCGAGATATGCAAAGAAACCGGCTTCGATTTGCGGACCGCCTCGCAGAAGCGCGAGGGGAATATAACCTGCAACAACTCCGGGTGCAACAATAAGAAACAATAAAGATTTGATGACGGTCACGATCGACCTTCCTTCATACCATTGCGAATGACGCCTGTCCTGTGACTAAAAAAGCGTTGAAGGGCACTTCGTATCTACTTATTTTCTTCGAGTTTTTTGCTTTCTTGTTCCCATAATTTTGTAAATCGTTCAAAGGCATCAGAAATGATCTCCAGTTCTTTTTCCGAATAACTTGAAATCAATTCGTCTTGTGCCTTTCTCGCCGATTCAAACCAGGACGCGACTTTTTCGGCGCCCGATTTCGCGGAAACGATTAGAGTCCCACGGCGATCATCGGGGTTCGGCCGCCGCTCGATTAGGCCTGCCTTTTCGAGCCGATCGAGCATCGCAGTCGTCGCACCGGATGTGAGACCCGTGTGCCTGGCAAGTTCAGAAGGTGTGGCAATGCCTTTGAGGAATAGAAGCCTGAGACATTCCATATCGGTTACGTTGAGTCCTGCCCATTCACTCATGGCGTTTCGGAACAGCGTCAACTGGATGCCATAATCCCTCACCGCCATCAGGGCCCGTTTCTTCAAGTCTGTTTTTGTGGAGTTCGTCATAATGATACCCTTGACATTATCTTTATTATAAAGTATCTTTATTATATAGCTAAATTCGCTTAGACGCAAGGTGTCAAAACGACCCCAAATCAGATAAGGAGATTTCCATGAGCCCAAAGAAAGATACTCAAAAATCCAAGGGATGGACGGATGTAGAAAAAGCCGCGATGAGAGAACGCGCCAAAGAAATGAAGGCGGAAGCGCGCGCGGGCAAGAACAGGGAGGAAGGCGAAAAAGCCGTGCTTGCGGCATTTGCCGCAATGAAGGAGCCCGATCGCTCCATGGCGAAGCGGATCCATGAGATCGTCAAAGCCACTGCGCCAGCCCTCATGCCGAAAACATGGTATGGGATGCCCGCGTATACCAACGCGGATGGCAAGGTCATTTGCTTCTTCCAAGCGGCAAGTAAATATGGTGTGAGGTATTCGACATTTGGCTTCCAGCAGGATGCGAACCTTGACGAAGGAAATATGTGGGCAGCTGGTTTTGCCTTGATTAAGTTGACTTCCGCCGAAGAGGCGAAGATCGCCGCACTCGTGAAGAAAGCGGTGAGTTGAGGAATGATCGCCTCCGTAACTGTACGGTTGTACATGTAATTCGCGAGGAACATTCAACATGAGGAGTTTTCCATGAGCCCAAGTAAAAGTACCTCGAAGAAATCCTCAGGATTCACTGCCGAAGAAAAAGCCGCAATGAAGGCGCTCATCAAAGAGCGGAAAGCCAATGCGAACAAAGCGGAAGCCGAAAGCGCAGCACTCGCCGCAATTGCCGCGATGCAGGAACCGGATCGCTCCATAGCCAGGCGGTTTCATGAGATCGTCAAAGCCAATGCTCCGGATCTCTCGGCGAAAACCTGGTATGGGATGCCTGCGTATGCCAACGAAGACGATAACGTTGTCTGCTTCTTCCAAAGCGCCCAAAAATTCAAAGCGAGGTACTCGACGATCGGTTTCAGCGACAAAGCGAAACTTGATGAAGGCTTCATGTGGCCAAACTCCTACGCTCTGATGAAGTTGACTTCCGCCGAAGAGGCAAAGATCGCCGCGTTCGTGAAGAAAGCGGTGAGCTGAGCATGAAAGCAAGTACGAATCTTTCCACAAAAGAGAAGTCCCCATCTCAACAGATAGATGCCATCATCAAGGAGCCTGGAGACTGGCGGGGTAGGAAATTAGCGGAACTGCGCGCGCTGATCAAGAAAGCCGACCCTGCCGTGGCCGAAGAAGTGAAGTGGAAAAAACCTTCCAAACCATCGGGAGTCCCCGTTTGGTCTCATGATGGAATACTGTGCATAGCAGATACGCTCAAGAACGCCGTGCGGCTGACATTCCCCAAGGGCGCTCAGATGAAGGATCCGAAGAAGCTTTTCAATACGCGCCTGGATAGCAGGGCAGTTCGCGCCATCGACTTTCACCAAGACGATGCGATTGATGAGACAGCTCTGAAGGATTTGATTCGCGAGGCAGTGGCCTGTAACAGTTCTGGTAGTAAGAAGTAGGGGCGACCCGCCAGGTCGCCCCTACTTCTATATGTCGTTGCGAGGAGCCGCGAAGCGGCGACGTGGCAATCTCAAGTGACCTTCGAATACCTCATTGCATAAAAACATGAGATTGCCTCGCGCCTTGGTCTCGATACGTCGCTTCGCTCCTACTCGACCATCGGCGCTCGCAACGACACGCTATCCTCTCTTCTTCAACCAATCTAGCAATTTCTTTGTTGACCAGCAATTGATCACGTCTTCCTTCGTCAGCCAGGCGCGGCGCGCGGTGGTAACGCCGTACGACAGCAAACCAACATCAGCATTGCGAGTTTATCTCGTCGCGGTTTTGGCTTTGACCTCCATTCTCATCGGCTTTTTGGGTCTAAACGAAACTTTCTTGTGCTTGCTTTTCTTCTCTGCTTTTTTTAGATCCTCATACATCGCTTGTAAATTAAAGTTGAACTTTGCGGCGTAAGTCTCACGATATTTGCGGACTTCTTCAACAATCTCATCGTTCCACATAGTTACACCTCCATCAACTCTTCAGGAGTACAAATAATGGGCGGCTCATATCCGTGTTGGCGGCAGGCTTCAGAAATTGCATTCCGCATAGCGGCATTGGCGATATGTTTGAGGTTCCAAGTTAACAAATAATCCATCCCGTTTATAGTTGCAACACCGATGTGAAGCGCGTCTACCGCCGCGGTTGCAGGCACAACTCCTTCAGTGACGAATGCTTGCGCTAATGCAACTGCGTCAGGCGTGACTTCGATTTCAGTTATTTCTTCAATTGCTTTGAGCCGCCTTTTGACAGCTTCACTGTCGCCAGAACCTGCTTCTTGAATGACGATTTGCGACACAAATACATCGAAGCGATCACGACGCTCGCTCCACCATTCTTGAGTTGCCTGCTGATGAGCAGCTGTGATGATGTCGCGGCTGGGTTGCGATGTGAGATAGCTGATAACCGTCGTTTCAAGATAGACTTTAGGCTTCATGCTTCCATTATAGCATTCGCTAAGCGAGGAAAATTAATTCCCTCTCTTCTTCAACCAATCCAGCAGTT
>JAJYOH010000098.1 GCA_021796315.1 Chloroflexota bacterium | reverse complement strand
AGCTTTTCGGGTTACTCGGACCGAACGGCGCAGGCAAAACCACCCTGATCAAAATCCTGACCACGCTTCTGGCCCCGACCTCGGGGCGGGCTGCCGTTGCCGATTTTGACGTGGCGCGAGAGCCGCACAAAGTCCGCCCGCAGATCAACATGGTCTCTGGCGGAGAATCTTCGGGCTACGGTCTGCTGACCGTGCGCGAGAATCTTTGGATGTTCTCGCAATTTTACGGATTGCCGTCAAAAGAAGCCAACGAAAGAATCGAAGCGTTGTTAAAAATGGTCGGATTACAAGACCGGATGCACACCAAATCGTCCGATCTTTCAACCGGTCTGCGCCAGAAGATGAACATCGTACGCGGATTTCTCACCGACCCACAGGTTTTGTTTCTCGATGAGCCAACCCTCGGACTCGACGTGGGCGCATCACGCGATGTGCGCCATTTAATCCGCGGCTGGCTGGAGCAGGATAAATCACGCACATTACTTTTGACCACGCATTACATGGTCGAAGCAGATGAACTTTGTGACCGGGTCGCCATCATCAATCGGGGACGCGTGCTGGCCTGCGATACGCCGTCCGCGTTGAAACAAAAGTTGCAGCGCGATGTATTGTTCGAGATCACCGTCGGCGCGATGAACGGTTTAACGGTATCCGCTCTGGAAGGAATCCCCGGCGTCCGCAAGGTGACCCGCACGCAGTCCGAGGAAATGAACGCATTGAAGTTCATGTTGCAGGAAGATGCCGCGCTGGGCGGCGTCATCAACAAGCTGACCGAGTCCAACATCAAGATCGCGCGTCTCGATAAACATGAGCCGACTCTTGAAGATGTCTTTGTCGATCTCGTTGGCCGCAGCATGGATGAGGTCGAAAAGGAAGAGACGAATGACAACGCAAATTAATCCACTGGCAAGTCAGGCTTACGAAAAAGCCACCGGTTGGAAGTTGTTCATCAAGACCGTGATCGCGCGCGCTTATCCGCGCATCATCGGGCAGCAGCGCGAGAAGTCATGGGTGTTCTTCGATATCTTCCTTCCAATGCTATCCGTTTCATCTTATGTGTTCGTCTATCGCGCCATCGGCGCGCCGGAGGAATATGTGGGCTTCGTGGTGATCGGCGGAGCGATGACAGCTTTTTGGATGAACATCATGTGGAGCATGTCGAGCCAGCTTTATTGGGAAAAGGAACAGGGCAACCTTGCCCTTTACATTATGGCTCCCAATTCGATGATGGCCGTCCTGCTCGGCATGGCTGTCGGCGGAATGCTGGCAACCTTTCTGCGCGCCATCGCAATTATTCTGCTGGGTAGCTGGCTCTTCCATGTTCAATATGTGATCGTGAATTTCATGCAACTGCTTGCCATCTTTTTTGTGGCAATGACAGCTTTGTATGGAATGGGCATGATGAGCGCTTCACTGTTCCTGCTTTTAGGGAGAGAAGCGGATCATCTCGCCCAGTTGGCAACCGAACCGGTTTATCTGGTATCCGGTTTTTATTTCCCGATCAAGTCGTTCAATTTCTGGATCGCGGCGGGCGCTTCGATCATCCCGTTGACCCTGGGGCTGGATGCCATGCGGCAGTTGATCTTTCAATCCGGCGCGACACTTGGCTTTCTAAATGTCAGCCTTGAACTTGAGATACTTCTTGGGCTTTGCATAACTTTTCTTTTCGGAGCCAGAGCATTGCTCGGACACATGGAACGTCTGGCGATCCGCGAAGGCCGCCTGACGGAAAGTCGGAGATAATATTTTACGTATTACGTGTTACGTAATACGTAAGGAGAAACAATGAATAAGTCTGAATCCTTTCGGTCTTTCAAAGTAGCCACCTGGCTCGGCTGGCAGATCGAATCCAACTGGACCGACCCGTTCCTGTTCGCGGTGTATTCCATCGTCAAACCGCTGGCTTCGGCGGGAATCCTGGTCGTGATGTATAGCATCATCACGAAGGGCAACTTCAACACGCCCATCTTTCCATACATTTATTTCGGCAATGCGTTTTACATTTACGTTGGCGCAGTCATGTCTGGAATTTCATGGGCGGTAATCGACGACCGCGAACATTACAAGACTCTCAAATATATGTACATCGCACCGATCCAAATCCCGGCTTACTGGCTGGGACGCGGCGTGGCGCGCTTCCTGACCGGCTCGATAGCCGTCGCCATCACCATTACATTTGGTGTGCTCTTCCTGCAAGTCCCGCTGAATCTTGCAGCCGTGAATTGGCCGCTGTTTTTTGTTTCACTCATCGTTGGCATTGCCATGCTCTCGATGATGGGACTGATCCTCGCTAGTATTACTTTGTTGATTGCGCATCATTTCTTTCTGATCGGCGAAGCAGTGGCCAGCGCGCTTTATTTGTTCAGCGGCGCGATCTTTCCATTGGATGTTCTGCCGGTTTGGCTGAGACCGATCGGTTTTGCGATCCCGATCACCTACTGGCTCGAATTGATGCGCCGCTCACTGGCCGGCAATGTGGCGCAAGCCTTTCCCGCGCTGGCGCAATTCAGCAATCTGCAATTGCTCGGAATCCTGCTCGGACTCACACTGGTCTTCGGCGTTGCATCCACATTCGTTTTTCGATTTTGCGATTACCGCGCCCGCGAACAGGGCCTGATCGACTTCGTGAGCAATTACTAAAAAATTAACACGAAGTCGCAAAGACTCAAAGACACCAAGAAAATCTTTGTAACTTCGTGACTTTGAGTCTTGGTGTCTTTGTGGTGAAATCAATGAAAAAACTTCCCATCTTTATCGGCAGCATCAAAGCAACTCCACTCGGAGAAGTTTGGGCGGCTGTCTCCGAGCGTGGCCTGGTCACCGTTGAATATGGCGTATCGCGAAAAGTTTTCGAAGCCAACGTGAGAAAACAAACCAAACGCGACGTCGAATATTCGCCGAAACAAGTTGAAACAATTGTGAAGCAAATTAAAGAATATTTGGATGGCAAACGCCGCGGCTTTGATCTGACCATTGATTGGTCGATTCTTTCCTCCGACCCTTCGACAAACTCAGGGCAATGCTTTCAGCGGGATGCGCTTCGAGTTGTCTTTTCCATCCCGTACGGTCAGACCCGCACTTACGCTGACGTCGCCGCGCAGATCGGACATCCCGATGCGCCGCGCGCAGTTGGCCGAGCAAATGCGACCAACCCAATGCCGCTGGTCATTCCCTGTCATCGCGTCATCGGCACGGATGGTAAACTTCACGGCTACGGCGGCAAAGGCGGGATCAAAACAAAAGCGTGGCTGTTGAAGATGGAAAAAGACAAATGCATAAAGGATCGTGAAGGCATCTGAACTGGTTGAAAAAATAAAACCATTTCCTTGCCCTTGGTGTACTAAAAAATAACCACCTTTTTGAGAACCATCTCATTTTCGTATTGGGGTAATTGAGTTATTCAAAAGATACCCTTCAACAGGCTTGTTTCCATTATATACAACTACCCATAACCTACCGCTGCTCCACCGAAGTACCTGAATTTTTGTTCCAGCAGTAATCTGTAAAACGCAATAGGAAAAACCATATATGTTGTCGACGGCTTCAATACAATTGTCATTGTTTACAATTGCATAATAAGGAGGCGTCAGAGTTGGTGTCGATGTAAAGGTTTCGGTTGGCAGTTCAGGTGTATTGGTTTCAGTTGGCGGTTCAGGCGTAATTAAAGATTCGTATATAAGTGTTCTTGTTGTTGTGGGCGTAACTACAAGTTTGGGAGTGGAAATACCGACCAAAGTCGGAATAGAAATACTAACCAAAGTCGGCGTAGGACTGCTTACCAACCAACTGTTGATAAAGAGAATAATAATCAGCGCAAGGTAAATCGTTCCAATTAACCCGAGCAACACAATAATAATTGGCGCACTCAATTTGCGCGGTTTTTTAGCGTTCTTTCGTTCAACGGGTTTCTCAACTTTTGGTTTAGGAGTTCCTGATTTCTTTTCTTCCTGCTTCACCGGCGCGGGCGTCACATGGATCACGTTGTTATTACCCGTGACGATCACGCTATCGGCAACATTCCTGGCAACTTCCGTGTTGTTAGCTGGCTTTGGCGCTTCATCCTGCTTTGGAAGTTTCTCTACAATTGAAGAAGGTTTTTCTTCAACAGGTTTCGCGGCTTCAATAACTTTGCTTTTCTGCGGCGGGATAATCGGCTGGCTTATTTCTTTTCTTGCAAGACGGGTCGTTCCGCTTTTTTTATGCGGCAGGTTTGCACCGATCTGTCCCGCGCGAACGGTCAATGCACGGTGTAAAATCCGATAGCCGTCCTTCTCGAACAAGTTCACCCAATGCCAGCGGCTGAGAGAATCGGGAACTTCGCATTCTTCGAGCCGCACCGGCATGATAAAGATCGTCTCCGGCGTTTTCATATCCGCCGCTTCGAGCGCAATACGAACTTCCTTTTGCCTGAAACCTTCCTGATTGAATTGTTTCGAAAGACAAACGATGACTACGTCGCTTTGTGCCACCGCCTTGCGAATTTCCACCGCCCAATCCATGCCGGGCAGAAGTTTTTCCTTATCCAGCCAGGCGTCCACGCCGTCCCGTTTAAGACGGTTATAAAGTTCACGTACGGCATCCTTATCGCCGTGAGCGTGGCAGAGAAAAACTTTCAGGGGACGTTGGGATTCTTCAGCCATAATTTCCGCAGTGGACAGATTATACGTCAAATATGTTACACTCGCCCCATTCCCATTCTTGTTTATCTTCGTTCATCTCTGGTGAAAATAAATGAAACCCAAACACTGGTTCGTTTTTATTCTACTCGGCGCAATTTGGAGTTCTTCCTTTTTATGGATCAAGATCGCCGTGCAGGAAGTCAGCCCGATCACGCTGGTTGCCTTCCGCGTGCTGTTCGGACTTTTATTCAGCATCGTCGTCATTTTGATTCAACGCACAAAAATCCCGCGCGACTTTAAAAGCTGGGTCCCATTTTTAATCCTCGGCATCAGCAACGTAGCCATTCCCTTCTTTCTCATCTCGTGGGGCGAGCAGGCCATCGACTCAGGCATCGCCGCCATCCTCGATTCGACCGTTCCATTATTTACCATCATCATCGCGCATTATCTGCTCCACGATGACAAAATGACCTGGCCGAAAGTCATTGGCCTGTTGATGGGCTTCGCAGGCGTGGTGGTATTAATGAGCAAGGATATCGGTTCATCGATCGGCCCCATTCTCGGACAACTTGCAGTTGTTGTGGCGTGCATGTTCTACGCGGGCAGTTCAGTGTACGCGCGCAAAAGCACCGAGTCAGCCTCCGGTCTCATTCGCGGCGCAGGTCCGCTGGTATCGTCCACAGCCGTGATGTGGGTCGCGGCGCTCACCATTGAACAACCGCTCAAAATTCCGCAGCTGCCCATCACATGGATCGCGCTCTTATGGCTCGGCGTACTCGGCTCCGGTTTTGCCTTCATTTTGAATTATTATTTGATCCACGAGATCGGCCCGACGCGCACCACAATGGTCACTTACATTTTCCCGCTCGGCGGCGTGATCCTCGGCGTGCTTTTTCTGCATGAACAGATCACGTGGCAGGTGATCGCCGGCGCTGTGCTCATCGTCTCAAGCCTGGCTGTCGCAAATTGGAATCCACAAAAATCAAATGACTGAAAATTTCCGCTCAGGTTTTATCGCCATCATCGGACGCCCCAACGTCGGCAAGTCCACGCTGGTCAATGCCTTGCTCGGGCAAAAGATCGCGGCTGTTTCGCCGCGCCCGCAAACCACGCGCCGCCGTCAGCTTGGGATTTTGACGCGCGAGGACGCCCAACTTATTTTCGTGGACACACCCGGCATCCATAATCCGCGCCACAAGCTTGGCGAGATTCTTAATGAAGAAGCCGAAGAAGCCATGCAAGGCGTGGATGTGATTCTCTTTTTGTTCGACGTATCCAGCGCGCCGACCGAGGATGATGCCCGCATCGCAGCGCTCCTCAATAAATTGACGCGTCGGACTCCGCTCGTGCTGGCCGCCAACAAAATTGATCTGGTCGCGCCCGAGGCTTTGACTCCGCGTCTCGAAGCGTATCAGGCTTTGGTCCAGAAAGAAGCGAAGGTCATCCCGATTTCCGCCGGCCGCGGCGATGGCCTGACCGAGTTGATGGATTATCTCATCGCCCATCTGCCCGTCCGCCCGCCGGAATATGAAGAGGATCAGGTCACGGATTTATACGAAAAGGAAATTGCCGCGGATTTGATTCGCGAGGCGGCGCTGAACAAATTGCGCGACGAAGTTCCGCATGGCATCGCCGTGCGCGTGGACGAGTTCACCGAACGCGATAACGGCGTGGCTTATATTTCGGCCACCATGTTCGTCGAACGCGAATCGCAAAAAGGAATCGTGATCGGCGAAGGCGGGAAAATGTTGAAGTCCATCGGAAGCGCCGCCCGCAAGGAGATCGAATCGATGGGCGGACGAAAAATATTTCTTGAATTGCGGGTGAAGGTGGAAAAAGACTGGCGCAATAATGAAAGCGCCTTGAAACGTTTTGGCTATAAAACGAAATAAAATCTCTTAAACGCAAAGGCAGGAAACATCAGGGCAAAAAGATCCAAGCTCGTAACGCAAAGACGCCAAACTGCAAAGAGAAGACCAAAAATTCTTAGCGTCTCCGCGCCTTCGCGTTAAAGCTCTTTCCTACGTTCTTTGCAAAGATTTAAATCCTTCACCCAGCGCTTCATGCGCCACGCCGATGACAATAAACGCCTGCGGATCGGCTTCCTGCACGATGGCCTTTAACTGTGCGACTTCGGCGCGTGTGATCACGCAATACAAAACCGGACGGTCTTCGCCAGTATATGCGCCTGTGCCCTGTAAGATCGTCACGCCACGCTCGAGTTCATCCAGCACGCGCATCGAAACATGATCCGGTTGGGCGGTGATGATCAGCGCCGTGCGGACTGTGCCCGAGCCTTCAAGGATGGTTTCAGAAACGATCCCGCTTACATATAAAGTAATGATCGCATAAAGCGCCTGCTTCCAGCCGAAGACAAATCCCGCCGCAAGGATGACAGCCGAATCGACCATCAGATAACTTTGCGTCATCGAGACGCTGCGATAATGATTCAGGATGCGCGCCAGAATATCCGAGCCGCCGCTGGTGGAACGCGCCCGATAAACCAGGCCATATCCCACGCCCGCCACAACCGCGCCATAAAGTGAGTTGAGAAAAATATCGTCGGTGATGCCATTGGCCGGAATCAAATGAAGGCGCGGGATCAGGTCAACGACCAGGGAATAAACGATAATCGAAAAAGCGGTGCGGAGCGCAAAGCGCCGTCCGCCGAGGTAACGCCAGCCGATGGCAAAGAGCGGCAGGTTTCCAAGGAGGACCATGACGCCGATCGGCCAGCCAGTATAGTGATTGAGCAGTTGTGCGATTCCGCTCACGCCTCCGCTCGCCAGATTCGCCGGGACGAGAAAGAGTCGCAGCGCGATCGCTTCGATCACCGAACCGACAAAGATCAAAACATAATCGCGAAAAGTGGGCCAGTAATGTTTAAGAGAGTTCATCATTTTTTTAACCGCCAAGCGCGCAAAGAACGCAAAGTTTTTTTCTAACCACCTGACACTTTAAAAAATTGCCAGGAATAGAACACAGAGTTTGCGGATGATGCGGATTCGCGCGGTTTCCTTTGAAAAAATCAGCGAAAATCCGTTAAATCTGCGTTACCCGCGTTCTATTTTTTTAGCAGACATCAATCTGTCAGGCGGCTAGTTGTTTTTTGTTTTTTTCCTGGCGAGTTTCGCTCCTTAGCCCTTTGTTCTTTGAGGGTTGCGGTTCGCCTATTTTGATTTACTTGATCGGGCAGGATTCGTGGATGGGCGTGACAATCATATTAATTCAATCCCGGCCAATTTTTCGATCACTGCCACCACTGCCGAGTTATCCAGTTCGCCCAAGCCCATCTCGATCATCTGTTGAAAAAGTTTTGTATTCTCCGTTGCAGACGAAAGCGGGATGTCGAATTCACGCGCCGTATCCAACACGATCTTCATATCTTTCAACTGCATGTGCGCCTTGAAACCCGGATTGCGATTGCCAGCGAATAAACGCGGCGGCTTGACATCCAGCGTCCAGCATTGCGCCGCGCCGCCTTTGATCGCGTCCATCACTTTTTGCGGATCGACACCGGCCTTCTTCGAGAAGATCAACAGCTCGCCCATTGCCACCATCTGCGCCGCGACCATGATTTGATTGGCCGCCTTCGCGACCTGTCCCGCGCCTGCATCGCCAACGTGCGTGACGGTTTTGCCCATCGCCATAAAAACCGGCATGACTTTTTCCAGCGCGGATGCATCGCCGCCGACCATGATGGTCAGTGTGCCGTTCTTCGCTCCGATGTCGCCGCCCGAAACGGGCGCATCCAGCGACAGCACGCCTCTGGCTGACAACTTTTCCGCGATCATGCGCGCCGAGGCCGGTTTGATGGTGGAATTGTCAACGAAGATCAACCCGGAATGTGCGCCCTCGATGATGCCCTTTTTCCCCAACGCCACCAATTCGACGTCCGGAGAATCTGGCAGATTGGTAAAAACCACATCGACCTGCGCGGCCACTACCGCCGGGGACGAAGCGGCTATGGCGCCTTCCGCAACGAGTTCATCCACCGCCGCGCGCGAACGATTATGAACAACGAGGGGAAAGCCCGCTTTGAGAATATTACGGGCGATGGACTTGCCCATCAATCCAAGGCCGATGTAACCGACTTTGAGCGAAGTAGTGGACATGAGAATCTCCTCTGGAAAAGTTGGAGGGATTATAACCGCCCTGTCATTGCTAAATCAGCAAGCTGCCTCATCTTCATTAAAGATGAGGCAGCTTAATTCAAATTGAAGATAGAAACGGTTACTTGATTTCGTAAACCATGTTGACAGTCACCGTAATGGTCAACTGTCCGGCGCTGACGGGTACGGCTGCCGCCGCGTTCATCACACCACCGCCACCTTTACCGTAAGCATCCGCCATCGGAGTGGGAATGCTGTCGTAAAAGCTGACCGTTTGCAGGTCGCCAAGCGTGACGCCCGAAGCGGAAGCCAACTCTTCGGCCTGGGTGCGGGCATCCTTCACAGCCGCATCGCGCGCCTGTTTGATGGCGGCAGTCTTATCCTGCACATCGAACTGAATACTGTTGATGCTATTGGCGCCCGCCTTGACGCTGGCATCCAACAGATCGCCAAGCGTATCGAGCTTGCGGACTGTCACATACACCGTGTTATCAACCACATAAGTCGTGCCGGTTCTCGCGCCAGTCTGCGGATCGGTTTGTGTGTTGGCATAAATACTAAAGTTCGTTGTGCGAATATCCTTGGCATCCACACCCATGCTCTTGATCGCATCCACCACTTGCTGGGTCTGCGTGGTGTTGGACGAAACCGCCTCTGCGGCCGTGGGCAATTCCGTATGCACGCCGATATTGATGTAGGCAATGTCGGGCGTCAACATGACCATGCCGGTGCCATTGACGTTCATCGTGCGCTGAGGCGGCACAGGGTTGGCAACAATCGTAGCCGGGCCGCAGGCGCTCAACGCAACCGCAGCCAGTAAAATAACTGAAACGGATAGAGTCTTGATTTTCATTTTCTCTCCTTTTGAAGTATCGCAGCTAAGACGCAAGGCGTTTAAAAAAGTTCCTGGCAGATGGCTTGTATTTTATCCAGTTTACCTGTAAAATCTTTGTACATTTGTTCTATCTCAAAGAGAAAACATGCCAATTGATTATCAGCAGGTCTACACACGCATAAAAGAAATCGGTGTAGGAGCAAAAGAAAGGCGAAAGAAGAAAGAAGAGTCCCAGGCTTTCGCGCGCAAATTGCTGAGTCAATACGATTCTCAATTTGATTTGCTGCGCACGAAAGTGGATTCCGCCAAAGCCGCCGACGCCAACATCCGCTGCGCGCTGCCGCTGGATGAGTCGCTCGCTTCATCCTACCCGCCGCCGGACGCCGTTAAAGAAGCGACTCTCATCGCCGCTGACGGTTCGCAGATCAACCCCGATAGGCATGCGGCGATTCAATTCGGCCTTGTCAATGTCGGCGCGATCATCATGAAATTAAATTCGGGCGAGACTCCCCAAATCAAAACAGACAGCGAATTATTTTACGGCGACGATCTGTTACCGAACGGCATTCCGATGTCGGATGGCATGGTGGCTTTGAAGCGCGACCTTGCCGAGCGCACCAAACTTGACGAGTTATCCAAAGGCATCAAAGGTCCGGTCATCACATTCACAGATGGGCCGATAGAATTGTGGGGCGCAAAAGGCGAAGACGGCCAATCGTATGCGGACTTTGTCCAAAAATATGTTGGCGTGTTGTCGCGTTTACAAACGCGCGGCGTGGTAACTGCCGGTTACGTGGACAAGCCGTCCGCCGACCTGGTGATTCGTCTGCTCGAAATCGCCAGCGCTGACAATGAACAGATCCAAAAATTACGGGAATATCATCCCCTGCTCGGTGTGAGTGACCGCTGGCTGTTCGGCGAACCAAAGAATCCATTATTACCGCCCGGTCATCGTTCAGCAGTTTTCGCCATTCAATCCAGCTCGGAAAAAAATTATCGCGGCGCGCTTTCTTTGCATTTCTTCTATCTCAACGTCGGCACAGACGGACATCCCTGGCCGGTGCGAGTCGAAATCCCCAAGTGGATCGTTGACGATAAGGAGAAACTCGATTTATTGCATGGCATTTTGGTCGAGCAGTGTAACATGATGGGAAGCAGGCCGTATCCATATTTGCTTCATCGCGCGCACGAAACAGCCGTGGTAAAGAATGAAGAGAAGCAGCAGATCGAACAAATGCTGGCAATGGAATTGCGCCGGAATAACGAAGAGATCGATGAAGGCTCGAACAAACAATCGGCGAAGGATTTAAAGGGAAGAACAAAAAGATAATTCGTCATTGCGAGGAGCCGCAAACCGGCGACGAAGCAATCCCTTGCGAAGTTGGAGATTGCTCACCTGCACTGCACCACACCTGCCCAGAGCCGCAGGTGCTGGGAACGCAGTGCGGTGCAAGTGTCGCCCTTCGGGTTCGCAATGACGGGAGGAATATTTATGGCAGAGCAAATCGAGATCGGACGTTTACTGCGCGCAGGCACAACGGGCTTCATCGCCGGATGCCGCGTCAACCAACTTAACGCGCCATCCTTTGGGGCGTTGGTACGCGCCCCACTGAGCGACACATATCAAATTTATGGACTCATCCACGATATTCACATCGACGATGATGGGCTGGTGCGCCAACTCGTTACGGCAGATAATGTCAGCGCGGAAGTGATGCGCGACAACCGCGAACGACGCATCGTGCCGGTGGAAATGTCCGTGCTGGCGGTGGGATACGAACAGGATGGGAAGATATTTCATCTTTTGCCGCCGCGTCCGCCGCTGAGTTTGGATGTGATCTATTTGTGCGATGAGAAGGATGTAGTGCGGTTTACCGAAAAGTTCGGATATTTCAGACATATCTTGAATTCAAAGGATATTCCCCTCGGTGAAATCCTTGCGGCACATATCATGCAGGCGAGTAAGGCGCATGGGAAAGAAAGTGGAAAGTGGAAAGAATATGCAACGCATGAAGTGATCACTTTATTGCGCGATGATTACCCGGCGCTGATGTCGGTGCTGGGAGCATTGGGAGAAATTATTTAAAATAATTAAACACGAAGGACACAAAGGACACTAAGTTTTTGAATGTAATTTGGCAAGGCACATTTGTTTCAACTTTGTTTAAGGATGAGTTTGGAAAAAGAAAATGGCAAATGCATTGAATCCAACTAAGAAGATTTATCCGATCATCCCTGCCGAAACTGAAAAGATAGGCAAGATTGTTCTTGACGCAGCCTTCAAGGTTCATACAGTCTTGGGACCGGGTCTGCTCGAATCGGTTTATCAAGTTGCCATGAAGCATGTCATTGAAAGCGGCGGAACACTTGTAGAAACAGAGGTCAAACTTCCAATTATGTTCGAGGGAGTAAAACTTGAATCGGGTTTGCGCCTTGATATGTTGGTTGCGAAAAGTGTGATTGTAGAACTCAAAGCTGTAGAGCAAATGAACCCTGTATACGAAGCGCAGTTAATGACATACCTCCGTTTGAGCGGCATCCGTCTTGGCTTTCTCATTAACTTCAACGTATCTCATCTAAAGGACGGCATCAAACGGATTGTCTTTTAACCTTTGTGTACTTCGTGTCCTTTGTGTTTAAAAAAGAGGTGATTTATGGAACAACAACGAACTCAAATCGGCTATCTCGTCGGTGGCGGATTAAAGGAAAACTTCCGGGTGAGACTCACGGTCTCGCCGCAGGAGATTCAGGAAGGCGCGTTCGTCGTCATCCAAAGCGGAGAGTGGAATTATTACGGTATCGTGACCGACATCCAGCTTGGCGCAACAGACCCGCGCTTCGCCGATGAGCAGACCGAAGTCCGCTTCCCGGCCAACATCGCCAAGGCGCTGCACGGTCAGACGTTGTACGCCAATCTCGAAGTGCTGCCGAATCTGATGCTCGAGATCGGACCGGAACTCGGCACGCCAGAGTATAAAGATTGGCGCGGAAAAATCGACGCAGGCTTGAAGGATGAGCCGCGTATCTTACCGGTCAAGAATGTGCCGCCGCATCACGCGCCGGTTTATCTGGCGGGGCAGGGCGACATCGCTGAAATTTTCGGCGACCCCGGAGACGACGGGAACTTCGTGATCGGGTACACACGCGAGCAGGGACATCCGGTCTGCATCAATCTGGATAAATTCATCCAGCGCTCGTCAGGCGTATTCGGCGCGACGGGAACCGGCAAATCGTTCCTCACACGTCTGGTGCTGGCGGGCTTGATGCATCATAACAAGGCATCCGTGCTGGTGCTGGACATGCACAACGAATATGGTTATGACGATGTGGCCTCAGACACGAAAAAGGCCGTGACGGGATTGAAGACCAAATTCAAGTCCCGCCTGAACGTGGTGGGATTGGGCGGCGGCGCGACGATTCGCGGACAGAGTCCGGATTTCAATCTCGAGCTGGCGATGTCCGATATTTCTTCATCCGATATCGAAATGCTGACGCGCGAATTGAATCTGAAAGAGACCACACCCACCACGTTGAATGCGTTGTACATGTCGTTTGGAGAAAATTGGTTTGCAACATTTCGCGCCATGACTCGCGACGAAGTCGAGATCGAAGATGAAAGAGGAAAGAAGCAAAAAGTTCCAGCGGATGGAAGTGTTGCTCAATGGGCAAACGAGAACGGCGTGAACGTGATGGCGGCCGAGTCGCTGCAGGATAAACTGCGCCGGCTGTTCAACAAACATTACATCGTCGAGAAGCCCGCCTCGGACAGCGTGATGCAGATCATCAATTCGCTCGAAGGCGGCAAGCACGTGGCGCTGTCGTTCGGCGAGAACGAAAGCGATCTCGATTACCTGCTGGTCTCGAACCTGCTGA
>JAJYOH010000097.1 GCA_021796315.1 Chloroflexota bacterium | reverse complement strand
AAAGGCGGCAACCCGATTCTGTTTCAGCATTTGTTCTGGTTCTATTCGCACCCCGCGGTTTATGTTTTTGTCCTGCCTGGCTTGGGACTCATTTCTGAACTGATACCGGTCTTTGTGCGAAAGCCGCTCTTTGGCTATCGCACTGTAGCGATGTCTTCACTGGGAATTGCATTGGTTGGCTTCCTCGTTTGGGCACATCACATGTTCACATCCGGCATGAACGAATACCTGCGCGTTCCGTTCATGTACAGCACTTTACTGGTCGCGGTTCCAACGGGCGTCAAATTCTTCTCGTGGGTGGCGACGTTATGGAAAGGCAAAATCGAAACGCCGACGCCAATGCTCTTTATCATCGGCGGAGTTATCGTCTTTCTATTGGGCGGGCTTTCCGGTCCGCCAAACGCAACAGTATCAACTGACTTGCATCTGCACGATACGTACTGGATCGTGGGGCATTTCCACGACACAATGTTTGGCGGTTACATCTTCCCGTTCTTTGCTGCGATCTATTATTGGTTCCCGAAGGCAACCGGAAAACGGATGAACGAGGTTTTAGGCAAAATCCACTTCTGGATCATGACGCCGGCTTTCCTGACGCTCACACTATTGATGATGCGCGT
Organism: Chloroflexota bacterium; assembly: GCA_021796315.1. Next base: position 12,824 of record JAJYOH010000097.1, on the reverse strand, counting down.
TGGCTTGCTCGGTATGCGCCGCCGCGTGGCTGATTACGATCCCGCGCTGGGTTTCGATAATTACCACTTGATCATGACCATTGCCGGTTATCTCATCGCAATCTCAATTGCGATTTTCCTCTACAACCTTTTCATCAGCCTGAAACATGGCGAGGTGGCAACTGGCAATGTGTGGAATTCCCGCTCACCGGAATGGCAGGTTCCTTCGCCGATGCCTGTACACAACTATGATATCCCGTTTGAAGTTGTCGGTGAACCTTATGATTACGGATTGCCGGGATCGGTATATGTCCGGTTCGCAGATGGTGGTCAGAGTCAGAAACACTAAGTAGAGCTGAGGAACCCTTATCATGGAACACACAAACAAATCTGAGATTCTTCGTCAGGGCGCGATTATCTTTATTTTCCTGGCGGTCCTGACTGCGCTTGAATTTTTTGTTGCGGTGGCTATTGGCGCTATTGCCTTGCTGGCGATCATTGCCTTTGTCAAGGTCGGACTGGTGATGTATTACTACATGCACATTTACAAGTTGAATGCCCAGGATGACCAACTGGATCGGCACAGTTTTGAATATAAATTGAATTCCCGCCGACTGGGACTGTGGCTGTTCCTGCTTTCAGACACTTTTGTCTTTGGCGGTCTCTTTGCCAGCCGGTTTAATTTGCTTGGCTTCACCCGCCCGGATCTCAATCAATATCTTGGTGTGACGGTTACCAGTGTACTTCTGCTTTCTTCGTTCTTTATGAACCGAGCCGAGGCCTCGATGGAGCATGGCGACCGCAAAGGTTTTACCATCGGCATTGTGGCAACGTTGATTTTGGGCGTCGTCTTTTTAGCGGGAGTGCTTGGGGTCGAGTGGCCGAGCGCCATAAGGGCTGGCGTTACCCCGTCTGCAAGTGCTGCGGGCGCTATCTTCTTCATGATGACCGGCATGCACGCTTTCCATGTTTTGACGGGCGTGATCTTTTTGTCCATCGTTCTGCGTAACGGCTCGCGTGGAGTTTATTCTGCGGAGAGACATTGGGGCGTCGAAGCTGCCGCAATTTACTGGCACTTCGTGGATGTCGTTTGGATTTTCTTCTATCCGGCGCTATATTTGATTGGAAAGCTCATCTAGATTTAAATCTGTGGTCATACAATATGGGCGGCCCGCTCGGTCGCCCAAGCTTTTTTATGAGGAGAGAAAGGTTGGATGAATGGAAAGGAAACTCGTCTGGGGAGGAATCGCTCTTCTGGCTTTGCTGTCTCTGGCGGCGGGAGTCTTGTATGTAACCAGAAAACCTTCATTTCATGGTTCGGTGATTGACCCGCCTGCGCCGGCTTCGGAAATCAAATTAACTGATAGTAATAATCAGCCGTTTACGTTGAGCAGTCAGCGCGGCAAGGTTGTGCTGATCTATTTCGGCTTTACCAACTGCACGGACGAATGTCCGTTGACCATGGCCAAGCTCAAACAGACCTTCGATATTCTGGGTAAGCTTTCCGATAACGTGCAAGTGTTAATGGTGACCACGGACCCGGCCCGCGACAATCCCGCGCAGATGAAAAAATACGTGACGCAATTCAATCCGGCTTTCCTCGGCCTGACCGGAACACCCGCTGAATTGCAACAGGTTTATAGCAACTACGGCGTGGCGGCGGAAAGCAACGGCGAGACGCATACCACGTTCCTTTACGTGATTGATCAAAAGGGAAATTTCCGTCTCACTTTCATTGGTCCCCAAATGAACCCGCATGATGTGGCTGATGACATTCAAACCTTGTTGAAAGGCAATTGATGCTCAAGAGCCTGGTGATAAAACGCTTCCTGATTTTCCTTGCAGTGGGACTTGTATTTGGTTCTTTGCTGGCTGAGATTCCTTTTATGTTCCTGCCGCATGTTACCCGGCCTCCGCAGCAAGTTACCCTGGTGATTCCGCCGGGGACAGCTCAGGAAGTGGCACAGGGAAAACAGCCTCCGTCCATTCCCGCGAATATGATTTTTGTTGTGGGCGATACGTTGGTGGTCGAGAATGAAGACTCTGTTGAACATGAGCTTGGACCGTTGTTCATTCCGCCGGGCACATCGGCCAGCCTGCCGCTCAATGTTTCGCAGAAATATGCTTTGCAGTGTTCCTTCATTCCGACCAAGGTTTTTGGCATTGATGTAACCGAGGCTTTGGATATGGGCACACGACTGTCTGCCATTTTGTTTGGCGGGCTTCCCATGGGCATGTTGCTGGCTGTATTTAGTTTTGTCTTGTGGCCCGTGAAGAAGAAAGAGACGCCAGCTTGATCTTGAGATTGATGTTCAGCCGACGCTGGTGGTGGGCAACGCTTTTGATTTTGATCATTGCGGCGGTTTGCATCCGTTTGGGATTTTGGCAGTTGAGTCGCCTTGGACAAGAGCGCAGCTTCGCGGATCAAATCCATGCGGTTCAGGCAATGCCGCCGATTGATCTTTCGCAGCCAACGACAGTTGATTTGACCACGATGGAATACCGCGCTGCGACAGTCACTGGAACTTATGATTTTCAGGATCAAGTCGCGATCCGGAATCAATATGACGGTGTCCAACCCGGATATCATTTGCTTACACCGCTTCTGCTCGCGGATGGGAAAGCGGTTCTCGTTGACCGAGGCTGGATTCCATCTGACGGCAATCCCGCGCCCGCCGATTGGCGAAAATACGATCAGCTGGGACAGGTGACCATCAGCGGAATCATCCGCCTCGGGCAAACGGTACCCACACCCGGGTCCGAAGCCGACCCGACGCTGATGCCTGGTCAGGCGCGTCTCGACTTTTGGCTTTATGTCAACATGGACCGGCTTGGCAAACAAATCCCATATCCGCTCTTGCCGGTATATGTTCAGATCGTACCCAATCCATCCATTACAGATCCGCCGATCCCAATCCTTGAAACTTTGGACCTTTCAGGCGGTTCAACGAATTTGAATTATGCCATTCAATGGTTTTCATTTTCAATTCTCTTCATCGCTGGTTATGCTTACTACTTGTGGAGAAAGGAATTAAGGAAGAAGGTATGAAATATTCATTCTCTTCCTCATTCACTCGTTTGGCGTGGACAGTTTTGGGTTCTGTGCTGTTGCTGACTGTTGCTGGTCGCGTCGTCACTGTGACCGGCGTCGCGTTAGCTTGTTCCGGCTGGCCGTTTTGCATCCCGGTCGGTGCGTTAGGCTGGCTCAAGCTTGTCCACATGGCGCTGGCGGGTGTCTCCGGTATTTTGATGGTCTGGCTTTTTATGAAAGCATGGCGCGAACAACGCGATGAATCCATCTTGCTGCCATTGACTACGGTCACAACTATTTTATTTTTTGGGCAGACGTTCGTCGGCGCGATGCAAGTCGTTCGGAATTTCCCGATACATCTCGTGGTCTTGCATACATTGACCGCGGTTTCGCTTTGGATTTCCTTGTTGGCTTTAGTATTTGCATCCGGATTGTTAGCGCGCGATGGCAAAGTTTTTCCGGAGAGTCCATTTCGTCAGCGTGCCAGCGATTTCTTTGTATTGAGCAAGCCATTAATTGTGGCATTGTTGCTGCTGACCACATTTGGTGGATTGGTCGCGGGCGGCAAAGCGTGGCCTTCTCCTGCACTTGCTTTTTGGACGATGCTAGGCGGCGCTCTGGCGGCTGGCGGTTCATCGGCTTTGAATCAATATATTGACCGCGAACTCGATAAGAAAATGCAGCGGACTTCAAAGCGTCCGCTCGCGGCTGGACGCATGTCCGCGCCGGAAGGTTTGTCTTACGGACTTGCTCTGTGTTTGATCAGTTATTATGTTCTGGCGGGTTTGGTTAATTTGACTGCCGCTTTGCTGTCACTTGCCGGCATTTTTTATTATGTGATTTTTTACAGCATTTTGTTGAAAAAAGCCACCGTTCAAAATATTGTCATCGGCGGCGGCGCGGGAGCCATCCCGCCGATGGTTGGCTGGGCCGCGGCGGCTGGTCATCTTGATCTCGCCGCGTGGATTCTCTTTCTAATTATCTTTATGTGGACTCCGCCGCATTTCTGGTCGCTGGCGATTGTCCGTAAGAATGACTATGAGCGGGCGGGCGTTCCAATGCTGCCGGTTGTCAAAGGCGAAAGAGAAACGCGCTGGCAGATTTTGATTTACACATTTGTTTTAGTTGGTGTTTCTCTTTTATTGCCAGCCATCAAAGCCACTGGAACGGTCTATCTCGTGTCCGCCATCGTGCTTGGGCTTTTGCTGATCTATGCTGCCTGGCGCGTATGGACGGTTCCAGGTAACAAAGTGGCCTGGACAATGTATCGCTGGACGAGCATGTATCTGGCGTTTATCTTTTTGGCGTTAATGATTGATGCGGTGGTGTGAGAAATTGCCCAAACAAAAAGTTGCTTCAATGGACGCTCTCAAATAGGAGCGCGTCCATTGTTTGATAGGCAAGTTGATAATGGCTCGACTGCAATAAGTCTCTTCCAAGCGGCGGAATGTCCGACGAGGAATAAGTGATGAAAACGTACTGATAATCAATTCCATATTTTTGCGTCCACGCATCAAGACAAGCTGCATCTTGGTTGATGCAGTTCTGTAAAGCCGTGTATTTCTGAATACGTCCTTCAAACTGATTGTCGTTGACCCATTCATAGCCGAAAACGGTTGCCAAACTTGTTCGATCTGTCAACGCCGGGAACCAATCTGAGGCTGGGTCGGCTAACGCATTATGGTTGCTGACCACAGCAAACTGGCTATTCGGTGGAGTGTTATCGCGAATCCAATTCATCGCTTTGACCTGGGAATTGGTCAGTGTGTATTGAGTAAATATTTTATATTCGTCGGTGTATGCGTTCGCAATCAGATATAGAACGATAAAACCGAAAAACCATTGTGAAGTTCGTTTTCTGAACCACGCGGTTGCCTTCGTTTGGTTGTGGCCTTGGATAAATTCCAGAGTTTGATGCAGGCCCATTGACGCTAGGATGCATAATGGTAGCATCATATAAAGTGCTCCACTGCGCGGTTCAAGGATATACGCTGTCAGCATCCAAACTGGGAAAAGATATTTTTTATTGCCAAGATTTTGGAAAAATCCAATCACTGCAAATATAGCGATGAAAGGCAAATAAGGTTCTCTGGTCAGTTCAAATTGCAGTGCGAAAAATATTCTCAAGAAAAGATTTGGGCTATCTTGGTGCGCGGCCGACAACGCCGCAATAAATGGTGCAAGGCCATGTGCGTGTAAAACAGTTAGCCACCACGGAGAAGACAGCAATAAGGCCGCGATTCCGACAACCAGCGAACGGACCATGCTGCCCTTCGACCGGTCGGTGAATAGATAGAGGATCAGTGCCGCGAGTACGGTTTGCAGGACAGCTTCCGGGTGGGAAAGGATAACCAACGCGCCGAAGACTGAAGTCCAGATCGCGAAGCGGTTTGATTTCGTTGCGTAAAGTTTATGGGCGCTATATAACGTCAGAAGGCAAAACAGAAATCCAAAGGAGCGGGTAATGCCTCCACCCATGATCTGCCATTCGAAAATGCGCGGCGTCAACGCAAAGATCAAAGCTGCCAATGCAGCAATGATCTCGGATTGAAGCAAATCGAGTGCGAGAAAATAAAAGACCGGGATTGCCGCGGCGCTTACAATGGGCGGCACGACGCGCAACAGCGTCAATAGATCAAGATGAAATATGCTTGAAGTAAAAGCAGCCAGATACAAAGCCAGCGGCGGATATGCAAATGGAATGGACGCGTGATTGTAACTGATGGTTGCCGGAAGAGCATAGTTGCTTTGTTGAATGTCGCGGATCATCGCGTAGAATAATCCACCATCATTGAGAGGGAAGGAAACTGCAAGTGGAATCGCCAGTCTAGCGAGGAGACCGACCAGTGTTGCAATCGCGGCAAAGAATGTAATCCGGGCATGGCGGGATGAATTGAGCAGTGGATTGAACATCATGTTTGTTATGCTAAAATCATTTGAGATTTTTGTGATTGCTGACTTTGCAAGGACTATCCTATTTTACCCTTGGAGCTCACAGTGCGAATGAAAGAGAATCGCTGGCCCGAATTATTCTTGTTTTTGTCGGTTTTATTGGGTGGTGTGGTGCGATTTTCACCTACAATACTTTCGGGTATGCCCATCAATGATGGCGGGATGTTCTATGTAATGATTGAGGATCTCAAGGCCAATCATTTTTTGATCCCCGCGTTCACCACATATAATCATTTCGATATTCCGTTTGCGTATCCTCCCTTTTCTTTTTACGTGGGTGGTGTTTTATCTTTGATCGGTGTCCCGCTTCCGGCCATTTTTCGTTGGCTGCCGCCGTTGGTTTCAACTTTATCCATACCGATCTTTTACTGGATAGCAAATCTGATATTGAAATCCAAGATGAGGGCCGCACTCGCAACTTTGGCCTATTCGCTGATGCCGCGTACGTTCTCATGGTATGTGATGGGTGGGGGTTTAAGCCGGGCTTTCGGAATCTTTTTCCTCCTTTCGACATGCAGTTTTGCCTGGATGCTATTCAACAGGCGAGTGAACAAGTATGTATTTCTAACTGCTCTGTTCGGCGCAGGAACTGTGCTGAGTCATCCTGAAACCGGTATCCATGCTGCGGTGGCTTGCTCGTTGATCTGGTTTGCCAATTACCGGAATGATAGATCATATTTCAGGGATGCCGTGTTAGTTGTGCTTGGCGTGCTGTTTCTGACTAGTCCGTGGTGGGGAATTGTGCTGGCCCAGAATGGACTTGCTCCCTTTCAGTCGGCATTAGCAACTGGCGGTCACACTATATTCTTTTGGCTTTCCTGGCTCACACTTGACTTTGCCGAGGAGCGCTTTATTGCGCTTTTGACCGTTCTAGGATTGATTGGTTTCGTTGTTCAGATTGTGCGGAAGGAATGGCTTTTGCCGATTTGGATGCTGATTCCATTCGCTATCGAGCCACGCAGCGCTCCAGCCATTGCTGTGCTTCCACTTGCAATGTTGGCCGGGATTGGATTATCAGATGTGGTGATGCCCAGAATAATGGTGCTCATGTCAAAGTCCGAGAATGAGCTAGAATTGTCTGTTGCAGGTTTGGAGCAGCGTAAAATATTCCAAATTACTCTGGCGGGTATTATATTGATTTCTTTTTTCGGTGCATATTTTTACGATATGAGTCTTTCCTTATACGTAGTGCCGACGCCGAGCCAACTTGCTATGGACTGGGTACGTAGTAACACACTGTCTGCCAGCCGATTTATTGTGTTAACTGGTGAAGCCAATCCTTATTCTGATCCATTTGTTGAGTGGTTTCCAGTTTATGCTGGGCGCACGAGTCTGAATACGATCCAAGGTCGGGAGTGGACACTCGGGAAATCCTTCGAGCCATTTTTGATGAGTTTGGCGGATTTACAGGGATGTGTAAATGGTTCTCCGGCCTGTGTCGAGGATTGGGCGATATCGAATCACTTGGTATTTGATTACATCTATATCGAGAAGCCACAGGATAATAGAATTGTGCAAATGTCAGGGTTGCTTTTATATCAATTGCGACAAGATTCGAATTACTCCTTGATCTTTGAGAACGACGGAGCCGCTATTTTCGAGCGAAAATGATCAAGGCTTTTCAAGCGCCGCTTACTCAATTTTGCTTCTGTTGGCAGCAATCCATTCTATTTGATAAAAATCACGGCAGTATTGTCATGGTAGGCTTCAGTCCAACCTTCGTATGGAAGCAATTTAACGATGGGCCAACTTGGTTCCAATAGGATTGCCTGGATATGCCATTTTTCCAACACGGCAAATCCTTCTGGCGTGCCCTGCACAACTTCCTGCCATTGGCTAATAATATCTTTGCCATACAGGTCAGCGCGTCCATCAATGAAGACGGGTATTTGTGGCAAAGCCCAAGTTAAGTATCCTCCCCAGTTATACGAGTTGAATAAGGGGCCACTGGGCGGATTTTCTTTTAGCCACTGGACTGCTCTTGTTGGCAATCCCTTATTTACTGCGGATGGGATGGAAACTACGTAAATACGGCCAATTGCTGCCAAGCTTATGAAAATCAATATCACGCTTTTGAGAAGAGCATCTACCTTCGGATTCAAGAAGCTCGTTGATTGTGTGTTCCGAAGTTGCATCTGGTTTGCAAGATTTTCGACGGCACTATTTGCCCACTTTGCCAATATCGGGGCAGTGACAATGGCAAAGGGACCGATGTTACGCTGTGATATGAACGTAAGATATGCAAAACCAACGACCTTGAAAAGATCGCCCCAATTTACCTTGGGCCTTCCTACTAGGGCGGAGGTCAGCAGTAAGAACAACATCCATAGGAATGGATGAAATTCAAGCTGGTGGAAGTCCGGAGATGCCCACTCCTGAATATTCATCGAGACGTCTACAGTGCGGAAAGGTAATTTCCAGATGCTGATACCGTTAGGATTTATTCCTATTGCGATTATTGCAGCCAGGGTCCAGAAGAAAAGGTAGAACAATTCTTTCCAAGAAGGGCCTGTATTTTCTGATGCCGAGGTGATCTTGTTGAAGGCATTTCCTGTGATGTGCGCCATCAGAAGCAGGAAGCCCCAAATCCATCCGCCGTGAACGTTTGCCCAAAGAATGAAGATTGGAATTAGGAACCAGTACGAAAGCCGGTGTTTATTTTGCGAGTACTCCAGCCACCAATCCAGCAGAGCCAGCAAGAGAAAAGAGAGAATTTGGGGACGTGGTCCCCAGACGGGTGCGGCGGTTATTGCGGCCAGGAGTACAACGAATGCGTTAACAAAAGCATTTCCGCGCATGTTGCGGTACAACGCATAGAATGTTGCGCCGCCGATCAAGCTTACCAGACAGGTAAGTCCGATATATCCGCCGGATTTGAAAACCAAATAAAGTATGAGCTCCGAAATCCAAAACGCGTTAACCCATGGCTGCCCTATTCGCGTGTAGCTGAATTTATCAACCAGTAGAATGCTCTTTGTTTGCCACATCACCTGACCGGCGCGTAAATGCCACCACATATCCGCGTCCTGTGGCGAACGAATATATAGGAAAAACACTAATACCGCAATCAAGAGACCTAGATATTTGGATAATTCATATAACGCGGATCGTGTTCGGCCTCGCATGTTTGTCCCTTGGGAATGGTTTGATAGACATGTAATAATTGAGCTTGTGCTAGAATCCAAAAATCGCGGTTATGCTTAACGCCAGACTTTATGACCGTTTAGCTTACTTGAGAAAATCGGAGGGTAATGTCGATGTCCGTGCGAGACCATTTGATCAAGCCATCAGTTAATAAAATGTGGCGAACTATTGATTATTCGTTCCGTTGGGCCTTGGGAGCGTTCATAATTGCCAGAATCGTGTTTGGCCTTTGGTCATTAGCCATCTTATATGCGTCTCCGATAGTTGTGCAGAATCTTACATTGTTTGGGTATTCTATTGTATCCGCATTTGATATGCGGAACAGCGGGACTTTCTTTTACCTGAGAGATATGCAGGGAACAATGCTTCAATTCTTCCCCGCTCCCGACCACACCCTCGTTGATAAGCAGACGGGCAGCCACTGGGATTTAGTCAGCGGGCAGGCGTTATCTGGACCTTTGATGGGAAAAGTGTTGCAGAAAGCTCCCATTATGCCAGAGCAGGTGTTTCCTTATCAAGGCGTAAAACCATATTCCTGGGCATCCCTCGCGCTTTGGCAGAGATTTGATGCGAATTGGTTCTTGAAGATAGCCGAGCGGGGATATTCACTGGAAGATGGGAGTACTGCCTTCTTCCCTTTATATCCGCTTCTGACACGCCTAGTAGGTATCTTGATAAGCAATATATTCCTAGCCTCTCTGATCGTTTCAGCAATATCACTTGTTGTTGCACTTGTTCTGTTTCAAAGAGTCGCAAGCGATTATGGCGCAGACGTAGGCTCAGTAAAACGTGCTCTGATTTATTTGCTTGTCTTTCCTTCAGCTTTTTTTCTTTTCGCTGGATATACGGAAGCAACATATCTGGCGTTTGTATTAGGCTCCTTTTGGTTTGCCAAGCGCCGAAACTGGCCAATGGTTGCTTTTATGGGTGCGATGGCGGCACTAACCAGAGGCATTGGCATTCTATTATTGCTTCCTCTGCTTTATATGTGGTGGACGCAGGAAGGGCAGCGTCTCTGGCGAGATGCATTGATTCTGCAGGCAATCCCTTTGGCCGCTCTCTCGTACTTGGTATATACAAAGCTCGCCACATTTTTTAGTTATCAGGGCCAATGGCATACCGAGTTTTCATTCCCCTGGCAGCATTTTACTGAGTTCGTTACCCTTGGTCTGCGCCATCAACTTTTGCCTATTGATGTGTTCAACTTGTTGATTACGCTTTTGTGGGGAGTGCTTATTCTCTTTGTTTGGAGGAAATTTCCGAAAGAATTGGGCTTGTATTCTGTCTTGATGTTGTTGACGCCCTTGTTCGGCTTAAACACTGGACAACCGTTTGTGAGCATGTTGCGTTACGTCCTTGTCATATTTCCGGTCTTTATCCTGTTGGGGCAATGGGGTAAAAGCGCATGGATTAATCGCTTGATTTTGTATCTCTCATTCCCTATGGCCCTTTATTTCAGCGCTCAGTTCTGGATGTGGGGCTGGGTAGGTTAAATCACAATCGAGGCCATTTGGCCTCGATTGTTTTTTTATTCGCCTAAATAGTCGCGTAATTTGCGCCGGATGGACGGATGCCGCAACCGGCTGAGGGCCTGCGCTTCGATCTGACGGACGCGTTCGCGCGTCACGCCCATTTTGCGTCCGACTTCTTCAAGTGTATATGCTTGACCGTCGAGCAATCCATAGCGCAACTGCAAAATGCGGACTTCGCGCGGCGGCAAGCCATTCAGCACTTCACCCAGATGCTCACGCAAAAGATTGTATGTGGCAGTATCGTCGGGCGGAGGAGCTTCGTCGTCTTCGATGAAATCTCCTAAAACGGAATCCTCTTCATCGTCCGTAGGTGTTTCGAGCGAAAGCGGACGGCGTGCCACTTGAATCATGTTTTCGACTTTCTTCGGCGGCACATCCAACGCATCTGCAAGTTCTTCCACGCTTGGTTCGCGTCCGAGACGTTGTGTCAATTGATGCTGGACACGCAAAAGTTTGTTGATCTGATCTCCCATGTGAACGGGCACACGGATCGTGCGTCCTTGATCGGCGATGGCGCGAGTGACCGCTTGGCGGATCCACCACGTCGCATATGTGGAAAATTTGTGGCCGCGGCGATAATCGAATTTCTTCGTGGCACGGATCAGACCGATATTGCCTTCCTGAATCAAATCGAGGAAAGGAACGCCGCGTCCCATATATTTCTTGGCGACCGAGATTACAAGGCGGGAGTTTGCTGTAATCAAATGTTCGCGGGCGGCCCAGCCGTCTTCGATTAGTTTTCGTAAATCGGAGCGGCGGCGTGGGCTGACGCTGCCTTTGGCGAGTTCCTCACGTGCCATGCGTCCGCGTTCGATGCGTTGAGCCAATGCTACTTCTTCTTGGGCGTTGAGGAGCGGCACACGACTGACTTCCTTCAGGTATAGACCAATCGTATCATCCGTATCAATATTGGCAAGGTAATCGTCAAGCGAAAGATCGGGTTCGGGTTCGGTCTCAGCCTCTTCAACCGCGGCCAGTTCATCCTCGGTTGGTTCTCCGGGCGTGGTGTCTTCCACGAATGGAATGCCCGCGCTTAAGAGCGCAGAGAAGGCCTCCTCAAGTTGCTCAACGTCTTGTTCAGCTTCGGGGAAGAAATGCAAAATATCATCGAGGGTGACGTAGGATTTCTGGCGTCCCAACTCGATCAAGCGCGCAATGGCAGGATATTCTTCTTCCTCGTCACCGATAATGATTTTCTCTACATCCATTCTTTCTTCCAGTTAGGTTATGAATTTAAGCTCAATTCAGAATACACTTTTTTGATATGAAAATCAAGACTCTTTTTGTTTTGATTGTATTCTGTAATTTTGTTCTATAGACAAGACGCTTTCCTCGCTTCATGCCTTACGGGGTAGCGGTCGCCGTTACCGGAGCCGGGGATGGCGTCCCAGGCGTGGACGGCGCAGACGTTGCCGGTGTTCCCGGAGTTGATGAAGTTTCTGTAGAGGAAATTGATGTGGTTGCCTCGGTTGGCGCGGGAGTCGAAGTCTCAGTTGGCGGAACAAATGCAGTCGGCGTTACCGTCGGTGTCAGCGTTTGAGCGTACGGCGGATTGGTAACGATACCGAGCAAAGAATCAAGCCCGGGCTTATCCACGACTTGAGTCTTGCCTCCATCTAACTGAGTGTAGTATCCAGTTTGAATCGGGTTGACGGAACCGACAAGCAGTGTGTGCGTTTTGCCGCTGGAGAAAACAACTGTAATTGTGTAGGACGGTTTGTCCAGGCCGACAACGTCCGGGCCAAGCTGGAAATCGCCCAGGATTTTCAGGGCGCCGATTTGTGTCGCGGCCGCTTCGGCTCCAGCCTGATCCGCTCCCATCGCTACTGGGGATTTTACAATCCAGGAGCCGCTTGAATCGCGGGCTACTTCAACGGTGCCACCGATCGAAGATTCAATCTTGATGTCAGTCGGATTGCCGTCTGTTGCAGTGTTGAACACAAACGCTGATGAACTGGTTGGTGTGGCAGATGCGGCCTGTTTCGCTTTTTGATTTTGCAGATAAAAGGCAGCGCCAACTAACACGACGAATAGAACGATCAAAATCCATGTGTTTCGACGAATCATTTTTTACCCTCGTCTGCGACGTGTCAGCCATGTGGAGATGCCGGCCACAACGATCAGGCCGGGAAGCACGATCACCGAGCCGAGCAGAATCATGATGAATGTGAGCTGGCCGGGCACGT
>JAJYOH010000593.1 GCA_021796315.1 Chloroflexota bacterium | reverse complement strand
GTATGTAGTCGTGTTTTGGAAATCGTTAGCTTTGTCATGTGAATTTCCTATAATATGGCATTATTGTTTAGGCTGTTGTCTGGAATAATATAAAAGGTAACTCTAATTGTCTGTCTAATGGAAGGAGGTGAGAGCAGGGGAGTCTGTTTTGTTTCGTCGGCCCAAGTAGTATTTCATGAAAATAGTTGTTTGGAGGAGAACGTAATGAAACATCAAAAATGGTTTGTATTGGCCAGTGTGATCATAGCCGCGAGTATCCTATTGGCGGCTTGTGGCCCTGCGCCAACGCCCACCGCAGTAGTAACACAGGCACCCGCCGCTACCGAGTCACCTGCGGCTACCACGGCCCCCGCGACTGCGCCCGCCGCGACAAAGGCGGCTTCCAATCCGGACACCATCATCATCGGCACTACAGATAAGGTTGCCAGCCTCGACTCGGCTGATGCGTATGCGATCCGCGACTGGGAAATTCTCTATAACATCAGTGAGGGGCTTATAAAATGGGTTCCCGGGACTACCGACATGGAACCTGGCCTGGCAACTGACATGGGAACAATTTCTCCCGATGGCCTGACCTATACCTTCACCTTGAAGGACGGCATCAAGTTCGGTGATGGCACCCCCTTGACAGCCACTGTGTATGCTGCTCAATTGAATCGTTTGCTTACCATTGGACCCACGTGCCCGAACGATGTAGCTGACTCGTTGGCAATCCCGTACGTCAAGAGCATTACCGCTCCGGACGATAAGACAATTGTGTTCACGCTGAAGAGCAAGATTGCCTTCTTCCCACAAATCCTGGCTGGCGCTCCGTATGTTGCATCCGACCCCAACACCTTTAAGGCAGATGCGTGCAATCTGTTCCCAACTGCTCCAATCTATGGTGTTGGCCCCTGGTACGTTTCCCAGTACAACCCGGACGAGCAGATGGTCTTCGAACCCAATCCATACTATACGGGTGATGATAAACCTCAGGTCAAGCAGATTATTGTGCGCTACTTCTCTGATCCCAACACAATGGCCCTGGCTGTCCAGAGTGGCGAGATTGATGTAGCTTGGCGCTTGCTTTCCCCGGATCAGTTGACCCAGCTTAAGACCGTTAGCTCGGTTAAGATTGGGACAATCAATGGCGGGCGCATCCAATTCCTCATTCTGAATCACACGACGAAGCCATTTGACGATCCTAACGTTGACAAGGCAATTGCCTCCGCCGTTGACCGCAATGCGATCGCGGATACCGTTTATGGTGGGCAGGTCAGCCCGCTATACTCACAGGTTCCGCCCGGCTTCTTGGGCGCAAGCGAAGCCTTCGACGCGATGTATTCTTCGCCGAATCTTGACCAAGCAAAGAAATACTTGGAAGCTTCCGGCTACTCAGCCTCGAATCCCTTGAAGATTGAACTTTGGTACCCACCCGAGCACTATGGTGCCTCAACTGCGGCCTGGATGCAGGTTGTCAAATCGCAACTCGAGGCTACTGGCGAAATCCAAGTTACTCTGCAAGCTCAAGAGTGGAGCACCTACGCACCCGCGTTGACGGGTGGTAAAGCCTATGGCGCTGGCGTACTCGGCTGGTTCTTTGATTACCCAGACCCATCGAACTACATGGACCCGTTCGTCTACAATCGTGGCGAAGGGACCAATGTGACCACCCCTGAAACGGGTAGCGACACGGGCACCCCAATCAACGACAAGGCCAAGCAACTGGTTGACCTGCTCCAGCAGGCTGACACCGAAACTGACCAGACCAAGCGCGCTGATCTCTATAAGCAGGCGCAGGATATCTATGCAGATCTCGTGGTAACCCTCCCGCTCTTCTTCTCGGCAGAGCATGTAGTCTACCGGAACAACATCTCTGGCATGTCTTCTGTTGCATCACCTGATACCTTGAATATTGGGCCAAACATCCTGTTCAACTACTCGATGCTTAGTAAGACAGGCCAGTAGAAAACAACCTTCTTGATTGGGGCGGGAGACCTCCCGCCCCAATATAATTTTCAACCCGGTTAAAAACGTGACACCTATTGCAATCATTGCCCTCATCATTGGCGTCCCTTCCATACTCTTATTAGCGTATGTTTTTGTGCGCGGTTCGACAGGGCTACGCCGTTATATCCTTACTCGTATTGCCCTGACCTTGCCAATGATCTTCATACTGGCCACTATGGTCTTCTTTATACTGCACATCCTGCCCGGCGATCCGGTCACGTCGGCATTGGGGCCAAAAGGTACGCCGGAAATGATCCAGCATATCCGTACCCAGCTTGGGCTGAATGACCCGCTGATTGTGCAGTATGGACGATTTCTGTGGGGTATGATCACGCTGCGGTTTGGTAACTCGCTCGTAGGCGGACATCGCCCAATCATTGATGAGATGAGTGAGCGCTTCCCGGCCACACTGGAATTGATCGTCCCTGCATCAATTCTTGCTTTGTTGATTGGTGTGTACGGTGGCGCCCTTGCTGCTGCCAAACGCAAACGCGTCGCCGATTTTTCCCTTCGTATCTATTCTGTTATTATCTACTCATTGCCAATTTTTTGGTTTGGCTTGATTCTGCAACTCTTTTTTGGCGTGCAGCTTAAATGGCTACCGATCTCCGGGCGCATTGACGCTGTCATCGGCACAAGCCTCAAAACAGTCACAAACATTTACAGCCTTGATGCTTTGCTATCCGGAAACTGGCCTGCATTTTTCTCAGCGCTTCAGCATCTGATTTTGCCAACGCTTACGTTGGGGTTAATCCTGTCCGGCGTATTCCTGCGCATGACGCGTATCAATGTTATCGAAACGATGCAGGCTGATTACATTGGAGCAGCCCGGGCACGCGGCATTCGCGAAAATATCCTTATTTATGGACACGCGCTAAAGAATGCCATGATTCCAGTGATCACTTTGATCGGCTTACAGGTGGCTATTTTATTGGCCGGGGCTGTGCTCACTGAAACAGTCTTTTCGTGGCCGGGCATGGGTAGTTATCTTGTAGAGCGTATCTCCGCTCGAGATTACACCGCCGTGCAAAGCGTCATCACTGTCTTCGCCATGTTGGTTGCCCTGATCAGCCTGGCAGTGGACGTTATCTACTCGCTTGTTGATCCCCGCGTGAGGTACTAAATCGTGGCAGAAACTAAAGAAAAACCTTCCGTTGTCCTTCCCGAAGGT
>JAJYOH010000096.1 GCA_021796315.1 Chloroflexota bacterium | reverse complement strand
GGCATTCTGTATGGAAAGCGAGGACTACTGGAAAAACTTTTTGCATACAAAGTGCGTCCAGCGACAAATAAGCTGCCAGGAAAGTTCGAGACTGGCACACAAAATCATGAGGCCATCGCGGGCGTGCTTGGAGCAATTGAATATTTTGAATGGGTTGGCAAGATTTTCGGCGATGAATATCTCGAAGGGCTAAGAGAGGAAGGTTACCTGGGTCGTCGCCTGGATCTAAAGAAGGCGATGACCGCCATCCGAGCCTGTGAATTTGAAATCAACCAAGCGCTGTTATCGGCCTTGGAAGCAATCCCCGAATTGACCATTTATGGATTAACCGATGTTCGCCGATTGGACGAGCGAGTGGCGACCTATTCCTTCCGCTTGAAGGATTTGCATCCGCGTAAGGTGGCAGAGCAACTGGCAGAGCAAGGAATCTACGTCTGGGATGGAAACTACTATGCCATTAATGTGACTGAGCGGTTGGGTCTGGAAGACAGTGGCGGCATGGTACGAGTTGGGGCGGCTCATTACAATACTTTGGATGAAGTGGAGCGGTTAAAAGACGCACTCATAAAAATTAGCGCAGGCTAATCTCAATTACCCTTCAATCTACGCCAAAGGGTTTTCAAGACAGACTTGGAACCCTTTGGTCGTTTTAGACAGATTTCCTGAGTTCTGGTAACCTTTAGTTTCCGCTAACATGGAATGGCTGGATGACAGGCCGAAGCGTTTTTTGTAATTCGCGCCAGATGTCCTACAGGTAAATGAGCAGTGACCGAATTCTTTTTTCGAAGTCGCCGCGCAAGATTGGCAACTTTGGGAAATGCCTGCCCAGCCAGTGTGCGCTGAAATCGCCCAGGCGTTCTTTTTGGTTTTTTATCCCAGAAGCCTGTAGGTGTAGGAGGCAGGGTGGCGGCCAGGAAACGGAGAATGGAACCTGCCATGAGAGCCAGTTCGGGCAAACGCTGAATAGTTTCTGCGGCATGAACAAATTGGCGACACTTGCGCCGCACGCCAGTGCAGGTGTGAGCGCCCACCATCTGTTTAGCGCTTAAAGGAATTTGCTCGACCGGCCAACGGTCTTTGTAAATCGCTCGGACGCTGACAGGTTTAAGAACAACAGGGGTTGCCAACAACCAGGGCGTGTCAAAACGAGGATCATAAATGGCGTAAACGTCAAAGGTGGGGTTGTGCACATTCGGCGCACTGTCAGGTAAAACCAAATTGCGCCAAATCTCTGCTTGGATTGTTTGCCCATTTTCTTCCCAACTCTGTGTCTCGTCAGGCGCACTTGCAGGAAGCGTATTTTCTTTGTGCTTGCGTGGCAACGGACGAATCAGTTCTCCGTACATCGGTTTGCGTCCTAAACCACAATAGTCGGGGAGCACATTTCGATAAGCGGTAAAGTTGGTCGCTAAGCGCACAACATACCGTTTCACCCCTGCCTCTTGCAAGTCACGCACCTTCACGCATGCGTCTACCACTACAATTTCATCTGGTGCAAGCGTTTTGTGAACATTTTTGAGAATCATGCGCCACAATCGCTTTTCACTTGGGTCTTTGAGCTGCACTCGTTCAAACGTTTTTGGTAATGCAATCCGCTGTCCATTAATTTCACCGACTTCTCCAACTATGCCAAAAATCACCGCTGGCAATGCGCGTTGTGCCGCAGGGTGGTAATGTTTACTCGGACAGTTTTTTAAACTTGGACGCCAAAAGGCGGTTACATCTGCTGTCACAGGTTTGTATCCTTCGTACTCATGTCGTTTCCACTCAGCCAAACTTTCCACGTGTCTTCGCCAGAGTTCTATCAATTGCGCTATTTGCCAGACGCCACTAGAAATTGCTGTCCATGCTCTGTGCACCGCTTCATCTTCTAGGCCAATTGCTTTCAAGGCAGGAAACAATGCTCCGCGACTTGCTAACAACTGCCCACTCAATAACGCCCAGAACACATGCAACAATGCAAGATTCGTTCCAATGGGTAACCCTACAAGTAATTCGTTCAAAACGGCTATGGTATGATCCATTTCGGTAATGGTGTCGTGGGATTTTTTCGCAAAATAAGATTACCACGCTTTACACCATTACCGCTTTTTTATCCATTCCAGTTAGCGGAAACTAAAGGGTTTTGAAAATAGGTAAATCATTTTCACGAAAATTCTGTATAATTAAATCGCTCGATGCTTGATTGAGTTCGGAGGAATCTTAATGGATGACCAGCATTTTGAGTTGCTAACGCAGGTTGCCGGTTTTTATTACGAACATAACTTGAAACAGGATGAGATTGCCAAGCGGACGGGCTATTCTCGTTCGATGGTCTCGCGCTTATTGGCGGAAGCTCGCGAGAAGGGGATTGTCGAGGTTCGCATTAATTATCCATTGAAACGGTGCCTAGATATCGAGGAGGCGCTCCAACAGACACTCAACCTGCGGATCGTGCGTGTCATCTCCCGCGGCACGTTAGGTTACCATCAGATGTTACGCAAGTTGGGCAGCATGGCGGCCCGGCTGATTGAAGAACTGGTTGGCAATGGGGCAAAGAAAATTGGGGTGGCCTGGGGCACAGCACTGTGGGAGACGACTTCGGCGCTTCGGAAAGCCAATTATGCCGATACGCGAATTTTTCAGGTGATTGGTGCGTCCGGCTCACTTGATCCAGAAATAGACGGCCCTAATCTGGCCCGCCTCCTTGCTGAGGCCTTAGGCGGACAATATTTTACGATTCCAGCGCCCTTGATCGTTGAAAGCCCGACCACGCGTGATGCTTTATTGCACGACCCAATTGTAGCTCGCATCATGCAGGAGGCCGCTGGCTTGGATTTGGCCCTAGTCGGCATTGGCTCAATGGATCCGGAAACATCCAGCTGGGTGCGTTCCGGTTACTTGAACAGTGAACAACTGGTTTCTCTCGCAGCGCAGGGGGCTGTTGGAGATGTGTGTGGCATCATCTTCGATCGAAACGGAATTCTGCAGGATCTTTCCATCCGTAACCGGATCGTTGGGATCGGCGCGGAAGATTTGATGAGGGTGCCGCTTAAGTTAGGAATTTCAGCCGGAGAGATGAAGACTCTTCCAATTCTGGGGGCATGCCGGGCCGGTTTGGTTAACTGTCTGGTGACAGACGAGATAGCAGCGCTGTCTGTCTTGGATGCATTCCGAGAGGATCTAAAAAAAATAGAGCGTATTTCTTAAATACAGATGTTCACATTTGTGAACATCATTCACAAATACTAGTCAGCCCTCGTTTTTTTGTGTAGAATGCTGTTAATCTGATTCTCATAACAGTCCACACAGAATCGGCGGAGGTTACTTTGGTCCAGGCAAAAACCGAGAAACTAATCGGGGGGATTTTTGCAAGAGAAAAAGCGCTGCAATTAATTGACACCATGTTGCTCGTGCGATCTTTTGAAGAGAACGCCGAGGAAATGTATTCACTGGGCAAGATTCATGGCACGATGCACTTGTCGATCGGTCAGGAAGGCGTGGCGGTCAGTACAGCCAGCGCACTGCGCCCAAAGCATGACTATTTGCTCAATGTACATCGCGGGCACGGTCACTTCCTTGCATGGGGCGGTGATTTGAACCGTATGATGGCGGAATTCATGGGGCGCGAAACCGGTTACTGCCGCGGTCGCGGTGGCTCGATGCACATTGCCGATGTGGAGGCCAATAACCTCGGTGCACAGGGTATTGTCGCTGGGAATATGCCGATCTCGGTTGGTGTGGGTCTGAGCATCAAGGCGCACAAGACCGATCAGGTTGTACTTTGTATTTTTGGCGACGGTGCATCCAACGAGGGTGCATTCCATGAGTCGTTGAACATGGCTTCGATTTGGAAGTTACCGGTGATTTATCTGTGTGAGAATAACGCTTATGCCATGTCTATGTCGATCAAGAAAGCGACCAATATTAGACATATCAGCCAGCGCGCTGCCGCTTACGGCATGCCGGGCGTGACGGTGGATGGGAATGACATCCTCCAAGTCTACGAGACCATAAAGACCGCCGCCGAATATGCTCGCAGCGGGAAGGGTCCTTACTTTGTGGAGGTAGAAACTTATCGCTGGAAAGGGCACTCCAAATCAGATAAGCAGGCTTATCGCACGCGCGATGAGATCAAAGCCTGGATGACCAAAGATCCCATTGCGCGCTTTGCCAAAGTACTGGGCCTGGGCGAGGAAGATCTTGAGCAGCGCAGGTTGCTGGCCCGTGAAAAGATTAATCAGGCGGTGGAATATGCCGAGTCCAGCCCTGAACCGGACGTAAAAGATATTCTAGACGGTGTCTATGCGTGAGTTGACCTATGCTGAAGCTCTGCGCGAAGCCATGCGCATGGCTATGGAAAAAGACCCGTCCGTTTTTGTGATCGGCGAAGATATTGGCGTTTATGGTGGTGCGTTTGGCGTGACCGCCGGGCTGATCGACCAGTTCGGTCCGGAACGTATCGTTGATACACCCATTTCCGAAGCCGGCATCGCCGGAGCCTGTGTGGGCGCCGCAGTGACCGGGATGCGTCCGATCGGTGAGATGCAGTTCAGCGATTTTGTAGTGCTGGCCATGGAGCAGTTGACGCTCCAGGCAGCCAAAATGCGCTTCATGTTCGGTGGCAAGGCCACGGTTCCAATGATCATGCGCCTAGCTGGCGGATCCGGGACAGGCGCGGCTGCACAGCATTCTGGAAGCCTCGAAGCATGGTTTGTGAATATCCCTGGCCTGAAAGTGGTGATACCCTCTTCTCCGCAAGATGCAAAAGGTTTGCTGCTTGCTTCCCTCTATGACGACAATCCTGTTATCTTCGTCGAGCACAAACTCCTCTATAAGGTGAGAGGCCCCGTTCCAGAGGAATGGTATACCATCCCTCTCGGCCAATCCCACACGGTGCGAGAGGGCAAACACCTGACTGTTGTGGCAACTTCGGTGGAAGTCATGCGTGCCCAGCAGGCTGCCGACGCTCTTGCCAAAGAGGGCATTGAGCTCGAAATCATCGATCCTCGTACGCTCCGCCCCTTGGATATTGACCCCATCGTTCGCTCTGTGAAGAAGACTGGCAAGTTGCTGATCGTTCACGAAGCGGTCAAGATGGGTGGTTTCGGCGGCGAGGTAGCCGCACAGATTGCCGAGAGCGAGGCCTTCGATTATCTCGACGCACCCATTCGTCGTCTGGCTGGACTGGACATGCCCATTCCGTACAATCGCAACCTAGAATATCACGCTGTTCCGCAAGTGGAGAATATTGTGGAAGAGTCCCGCAAGCTGGTCGAGGGTGCCTACTAGGAGTCAGCCGTGAAAGAAGTCATCATGCCCAAGTTTGGTTTCACCCAGGAAGAATCGGAAATTGTCGAATGGGCGGTCAAAGAAGGCGATAAAGTTGAGCAGGGCGATGTTCTGGCAGTTGTGACCACGGACAAGATTAGCATGGAAGTCGAAGCGCCCGAGTCTGGTGTTGTCGCTGGACTCCAGTACAAGCAAGGCGACATCGTTCCAGTGACGAAGGTCATTGCTTATATTCTCAAACCAGGGGAATCATTGCCTGTCGATCTTCGGGCAGGTTCCCCAAATTCAACTTTGACTGTTAAGCCTACTCTCCCGCAACCGGAGCCGGCTCCTGCTATTTCCAACGTAACAAGCCCGCTTGGTACATTGACACCTGTTGCAGCGCGCATGGCGGCGGAAAAAGGATTGGATACTGCCAGAATTGTTGGGAGTGGGCCCGGTGGCCGGGTGACCCGTGCGGATGTGGAGTATTTCGCTGCACAAGGGGCTGGTAATGGAAAGATCCGTGCAACGCCGGCGGCTAAACGCCTGGCGCGCGAAGAGCACCTCGAGGTGGGACTGGTTCCAGGCACGGGTCCCAACGGTCGTGTCCAGGAAGCGGATGTACGCACCTTTGTGGAGAAAAAGTCCTCAACGGTCGAAGTGCCTGCAATCGCAGCGACCCAGGTTCGGGACGGAGCGATCCGCACCATCCCGTTCGTGGGGATGAGAAAAACCATCGCTGCAAACATGACGCGTTCGGCGCAGACCATTCCCGCCATCCAGCTCGAAATTGATGCGGACGTGGAGGGTGTGCTTTCGCTGCACCAGCAAGCCAGGGCTCATGCCGGGGATAAAAAGATATCGCTGACAGCGCTCCTTGTGAAGACAGTGGCTTGGGCGTTGAAGCGCAATCCCATGCTGAACAGTCAACTTGGAGAAAGTGAAATATTTCTGCTACCGGACGTGAATGTAGGAGTGGCGGTCGCGCTTGAGAGCGGCTTGATCGTACCGGTCATCCAGCACGCAGATCAAAAAGGTATTTTGGACCTGGCTGAAGAGATCAACAATGTGAGTGCGCGAGCGCACCAGAATAAATTGAGAGCTGCCGATCTGGAAGGCGCGACCTTTACGATTTCAAATCTGGGCATGTTTGGAATCGACCGCTTTACCGCCCTTATCAACCCTCCACAGGTGGGAATTCTGGCCGTCAGCGCGGTAAAGAAGCAATTTGTCCCCAACCAATCCGGTGAACCGGTGTTACATCATATGATGAATATGCGCCTGTCTGCTGACCATCGTGTTGTAGACGGAGTGGAAGCGGCCCGATTCCTCTCGGACCTGCGCGCTGGGCTTGAGAATCCCGAGGAGATGCTGCTGTGACGTTGACGTTACGTGACTATCTTGTACCAGAAGCAGTGAATTTGGGTATGAATGCGGAGAATGCAGATGAGGTCATCCGAAACATTAGCGGGAAGTTGTTGTATGCTGGTTATGTGCGAGGAACTTTCACGGATGCGATACTGACCCGCGAAAGGGATATTCCCACGGGTCTTCCGTTGAGCGGAAAATACAATGCCGCCATCCCACATACCGATGTGGAACACGTTGTGAAATCCGGGATTGGGTTGGCGACGCTCACTCGGCCGGTCGTCTTCAGGAACATGGTCTCACCGGAGGAGGCCGTTGACGTTCGGCTGGTATTTGTCCTGGCGCTCGATCAGCCCAAATCTCAAATAGAGATGCTGCAGGAAATTGCAAAAGTGCTCCAGGAACCAGATGCGGTCAATGCTCTGATAGATGCAAAAAACCTTTTTCAGGTATACGAAGCACTGCAATTTAATCTAGCCAAGAACTGAATCTATTTTCGTGCGATGCCATTAATTAGGAGACGAAACCATGGGACAACCAAAAAGAATACTTGTGGCCTGCGGTACAGCCATCGCAACTTCAACAGTCGTTGCACGGGCTATTGAAGAAGCACTTGGCGAGCGTGGTATCCAAGTTACTACCCGGCAGTGCAAAGCGACGGAGGTCCCGAGCCTTGTGCAAGGGATGGACTTAGTCGTTACAACGACCCCAGTACCGGGAAATCTCGGTGTTCCGGTCATCCAAACATTAGCATTCCTGACGGGTATAGGAAAGGAGGCTGTTATCGAACAGATTGTCAAAGCACTTGGTTCATCGTAGCAGTTTTGTCAATACCTATTCTGAACAAACCTCTTCTGAGGAAAGGAGTTAAATTCATATGGATGCCTTTCTTACTGGCCTCAAAGCCGTAATTGATGCTTTGGGCTCGACGGTTCTCCTGCCCATCATGATCTTCCTGTTTGCTCTGGTTTTGGGTGCGAAACCCGGCCGCGCTTTCCGCGCGGCTGTGACTATCGGTATCGCCTTCATCGGTATTAATCTGGTTATCGGCCTGATGTGGACCAACTTATCCAACGTAGGCCAGGCCATGGTAGCCAACACTGGTCTGAAACTAGATACGATGGATGTAGGTTGGCCGTCAGCTGCCTCAATCGCTTTCGGCAGCTCGGTTGGGCTGTGGGTGATTCCGATTGCTCTCCTGGTCAACGTGGTGTTGCTGGTATTGCGCTTGACCAAGACTCTCAACATCGACCTCTGGAACTACTGGCACTTTGCCTTCATCGGTTCCTTGGTCGTAGTGGTCACCGGCAACCTGCTCATGGGAATGTTTGCCGCTGCGATCGCTGCCGCATTGGCCCTCTTCCTTGCCGACTGGACTGCCAAGGCTGTGCAATCCTTCTACGGGACTCCAGGTGTCTCCATCCCCCACCTGACAACAGCCCCGGGTGTTCCTTTCGCGATTGTCACCAACTGGATCGTGGACCGCATCCCAGGCTTGAATAAGATGGAAGCCGATCCGGATACCATCCGCAAGCGCTTTGGTGTCTGGGGTGAGCCTGTCATCCTGGGTCTGGTGATTGGGCTAATCCTTGGTGTCATCGCTTTCTACAATGCGGGTGACCTCACCACCGTGCTTACCAAGGTGTTGGGCACCGCGATGAACCTGGCCGCGGTCATGCTCCTGCTGCCCCGCATGGTCCAGATCCTGATGGAGGGCCTGATCCCGATTTCCGAAGCTGCCCGTGACTTCATGAAGAAGCGCGCTGGCGGCCGTGAAATCTACATTGGTTTGGATTCGGCCATTCTGATTGGTCATCCGGCTGCGATCTCGACCGCCCTCGTGCTCGTTCCAATTGCCATCCTGCTCTCAATCATCCTGCCTGGCAACCATGTCATCCTGTTCGCGGATCTGGCGGTGATTCCGTTTGTTGTGGCCCTGTTCGCCCCGCTTATGAAAGGTAACATCGTGCGCATGATCATCGCTGGCATCTTTGAGCTGACCGTGGGCTTCTACATTGCCACCTCAATGGCGGGTATTTTTACTTCAGCTGCCCAGGCCTCTGGCTTCAAGATGCCTGCCAATGCTGTAAAGATCACCAGCATCGCCGATGGCTTCCTGTGGCCGCAGTGGCTCTTTGCACGTATGGCCCAATATTTTGGTGTCATCGGATTGGTGATCATCGCGGCTCTGCTGGCTGTGGTCTGGTTCTTCTACATGAGGAATCAACACGCCTGGGAAGTGGCTGCTGGTGCCCCTGAAGTAGCCGCCGCCTCTGCACCCCTGAAGTAGCCGCCACGCCTGCGGCGTATCTACCCTCATCTCATGGTAAATGACCAGGGTGGTCGTAACGACTGCCCTGGTCGACCCCAAAACCACTATGATCTTTGCATTTATTCGCTCCACACTTGGCACGTTCGGGAATACATTGTTGGATTTTTATATTGCCAACAGCATTTGGATTAACGGACTCATTTTGCTTTATGCATTATTGGTTGTAGTATCTCGACGTAGTTTTGACCTTAGCAGGCAATTATTACTCTCATCCCTGCAAAGCCAGTATGGCCAGCAGTTCCAGAAGAAAAGACCAGAGTCTGTCTTGAAAACGCTAAAAAAAACAAGTATTCCATGGGAAGAAGCACTCAGGCGAACTTCCATTCCTTTCGTGACGCCACCTGGCAGTATTCGAATTTACCCGAAGAACCTTGAAACATTTCAGAAGTTCATGCCACTTGAAAAACTGGCAGAATTATTAAAGTAATCCTGAATTACAAAGCACTTCTTCAAGGATTTTTCCATGGCCGAGATTTCATTTGTCATTAAAAATAAGGTGGGTCTGCATGCCCGTCCGGCGAGTGTATTTGTTCGAGAGGCGAGCAAGTTTAAATCCGCAATCACCGTCATTCACGGTGATAAGCAGGCAAATGCCAAAAGCATTCTCAGTGTGCTGACTTTGGGCGCCAATCTGGGCACGGTGATCAGCATCCGTGCGGAGGGTGAGGATGCAGAGGATGCCCTGAAGGCTTTGATGACACTTAACGAATCAAATTATGGTGAGGCGCAATAATAATGCAGACTTTGCGGGGAATTGGGGCTTCTCCCGGGGCGGCCATAGGCCCCGCTTTTCTTTTCCAGCAGGAGGATTTGAGCTTTAAGGCATACGAAGTAGCAGAGCCTCAGGCGGAATGGAAACGAATGGAGATTGCGTTTCAAATGGCCTCTACTCAGCTCAAACTCATTTATGAAAAAGCCCTCCAGGAGGCCGGCGAATCGCAGGCGGCTATCTTCGAAGCGCACATGCAGATGATTGAAGATCCAGAACTGATTGGCTTGGTTCGTAAATCTATCCTCGATGGACACAACAACGCTGAAAAGGCACTGTTGGATGCCGCCGAACATTATGCGCGGACTCTTGAGGGACTTGCAGACGAATATTTCCGTGCTCGTGCGACTGACGTTCGCGACGTAGCGCACCGCTGCCTACGCCTTCTGCTCGGCAGGCCACAGGTAGATGTTGTGTTGAACAAACCGTCGATTATCGTCGGGCGCGATCTAACCCCTTCTGATACAGTGCGGATGGATAAATCCATGCTGTTAGGATTCTGTACTGCCGAGGGTGGCGCTACCTCCCATACAGCCATCCTAGCCAAGGCGCTTGGCGTTCCGGCTGTTGTAGGGATGGGGGATATTGTATTAACACTGGCTGATGATATTCCGCTCATGATCAATGGTCGTACAGGTGAAATTATTGTCAACCCTGATGAGACTACGGTTGCGACCTTTGTGCAGAACCAGAAATCTGAAAAGGAGCGGGCGGCAGCCGAGCTTTTGGAGGTGAGCCAACCTGCCATAACTAAAGATGGTCGCAGGGTGGAAGTAGTTGCCAATGTTGGCAGCGTGGCGGATGCAAAAAAAGCTGTCACTTTGGGCGCAGAGGGAATTGGTCTGCTGCGCACAGAATTCCTGTACTTGGATCGGCAAACTGCGCCGAACGAAGACGAGCAATACGCTGTTTATAAGACAATTTTCGATATACAAGGATCGCGGCCTGTGGTCATCCGGACGATTGATGTGGGCGGTGATAAGGAACTCGCCTATATTGATCTGGGGCATGAAGACAATCCCTTCTTGGGGTGGCGCGCGATCCGGATGTGCCTGGATAACCCTGATTTTTTTAAAACGCAATTGCGTGCCATCCTGCGTGCTGCCCTGGGACACGATATTCGCATCATGTTTCCCATGATCGCAACGGTGAATGAAGTTAAGCAGGCGCGAAGGTTCCTTGACGAAGCACGGGTAGAACTTGAAGTTGCTGGAAATCCTTTTGGTGAAAAGATACAGGTTGGAATCATGGTCGAAATTCCGGCTGCAGCCGTAATGGCAGATAAATTTGTCAAGGTGGTCGATTTTTTCAGCATTGGTACCAATGACCTTACGCAATACACGATGGCTGCCGAGCGGACTAACAAAAAGGTGGCACATTTATCCAATGCGCTTGAACCTGCGGTTTTACGCCTGATCGCGAAAGTGATAGAAGAGGGCCATAAGGGCGGTGTCTGGGTGGGAATGTGTGGTGAATTGGCTGGTGAGCCAAAGGCAATTCCGATATTGCTGGGATTAGGCCTGGATGAGTTTAGCATGGCACCGACGCTTATTCCACACGCGAAAGCTGTCATTCGCGCCTCTGACGTAGCTGGTTGTCAGAAGATCGCAAAAAAGGTCCTTGATATGCAATCCTATTTCGAGGTGGATGCTTACTTAAGTAAGCTGCTGTTGTAGCAAACTACATTTAGATTCTTCCGTTAGGGTCATTTTCATTTCAGGCAACTTTATGTTTGCATATCGATGGATGTGAAAAGTGAAGGCAGCTATAAAAAGGATTCCTCAAGAATGAAATCTCTTTGGCAAGTCAAGCGCGAATTACTGGATGACCCCTCCCATGCGTTTTGGAATTGACAATTTGTTCATTCAGGCCACAGCCACCGAAATTGAAAAAGCACACATTCATCCTGCGGGAAATTCGCATTCCTTTCACAATGTCTCGAGTTTAATTTCTTGGATGAATCTCTGATCCATCGTCCATTTTAGATGTAGCTCCAATTGTTCTTGAATTATTCACTTTGCTCTGCTTGACAGAAGCGCTCATTAAAAACAGGTCAAAAATCAAATGCAAACTTTTCACTCTAACGATCTCGCGGGGCTGCACAAATTGCGAGGGATGATCATTGACATGGATGGCGTGCTCTGGCATGGCGATCTTCCGCTTCCAGGGTTGCATAAGTTTTTTGATGTTCTTCGGCAACGCGATATAAAATTTGTACTGGCGACTAACAATAACACTCAGACTCCCGAGGGCTTTGTGCTGAAGGCCAAACGGCTAGGTGTGGACATTGTGCCCGAGCAGGTAGTCACGGCTTCGATCGCTACGATCCATTACCTAAGGTTAAATTATTCTCCTGGGAGCCGGATCTATGTAATTGGTGAAGCCCCCCTTAAAGGTTTGATTGCTGAAGCCGCCTTTACCTTAGCGGAAACGGATGTTGCCGCAGTCGTTGCAACGATGGACCGGCAACTCACCTATGAAATGCTCAAACGGGCTACCTTGCTAATTCGTGAGGGCGCAGATTTCATTGGTCCTAACCCGGACTCTAGCTATCCGACCCAAGAAGGAATTGTACCGGGAGCAGGGGCCGTCTTAGCGGCATTATCTGCCAGTTCGGATCGCCAACCTGTTATTGTCGGCAAACCTGAGAGTTCGCTTTTTAAAATTTCGCTAGAGCGGATGCAACTCGGGCCAGAGGAAACGGCCTCCTTGGGTGATCGACTCAATACTGATATTGCTGGAGGCCAGCGCTTGGGATTGAAGACCATTTTGGTGTTGAGCGGCGTTTCTACAGTAGCGGACCTAGCTTCCAGCTTGATACAACCAACCTGGGTTTTCGCTGGGATAGACGAGCTGGCTAAGGTTCTGTAAGATCTAAAAGAGGATCTAAAAGTGAATCTTACTGTTCAGTAGAAAGGAATTCATTTACGGACAGATTCGTAATATTAATAATTGGCGGCCTAATGAATGCCCACATTAATTTCGGTGATTAAGCCGCCGGGAATCTATAAGTCGTTAGGTGCCCTTTTCCAATCATTATAGGAGATTGATATGCGAGCTCTAATTTTTGACCTCGACGGAACTCTTGTCGATACTGTCTATGCCCACGTCTTCGCGTGGCAACGAGCATTCGCGGAAGCAGGCATGGCTATCGAGGGGTGGCGCATTCATCGCCGGATAGGCATGAGCGGCGGCCTCTTTACACGCGCCGCCGGACGCGAACTGGGCCATGAGCTCACGCCTCAGGAAGCAAAAACTCTTCAAGATCGTCATGGAGAACTATTCGCTCAACTACTCCCGGATCGGCGTCCATTACCAGGAGCAGTAGAACTCTTGCAGTTTCTTCGTTCTAGCAATATCTTGTACGGCATTGCCACCTCCGGCAATCGTCCCGAAATCAATACTTCGCTTGAAGTCGTGGGCATAGGAGATGAAATCGTAGTCATAGAACGGGGCGATGTAGTGCGAGCTAAACCAGAACCGGATCTCTTTCTCGCCTGCCAGCAACGCTTAGGAGTTCGGGTTGAAGACTGCTACGTAGTGGGCGACGCGGTATGGGACCTGCTGGCAGCCCGCCGAGCGGGAATGCTAAGCATTGGGTTGTTGAGTGGGGGCTATGGTGAAGACGAACTCAGCCGTGCCGGAGCATTTCGGGTGTATCGCGATCCATTAGAGTTGTCGCATGCCCTGGATGAACTCGGTGTATTACCGTAAAAGGTGCGGAGGGCTGTCTTGGTTACTTGGCTCATCCACCAGATATTTTGGGATATCTACAAGCTG
>JAJYOH010000592.1 GCA_021796315.1 Chloroflexota bacterium | reverse complement strand
GGGCACGAAGCTGAATTGTAATGATCGGGAGACTGCCGCCGGTCAGCGCATAGGCAGTGGCGTAGGCGCCAAATGAGTTGGCAAACAATAAAAACATGGTCCCCAAAATTGAGGGCATTAAGATCGGCAGGGCGATGTGCCACCAATATTGAAACACAGTCGCGCCAAGGTTCTCCGCAGCCTCACGCCATTCCCTCTTTAAAGCGTCGAGGGCAGGGGCCATGATCAATACCATAAGGGGAAATTGAAAATACATGTACGTGAGGCTTAATCCCGCGAAACTATACAGGTTAAACCCCGCCGTATAAATATTTACGCCAAAGACATTTTTTAAGATAGCTGTGATAAGGCCTGTTCGCCCCAGTGTGGCCACGAAGGCAAATGCCAACGGCACGCCAGCAAAGTTCGAAGCTACAGCAGAAAATGTAACCAACATTGACCGTAATGCTTTGGGCAGGCCGCCTATGGTCACAGAATAGGCAAGAAAAAAGCCAAAGATTCCACCGCCCAGTGCAGTCACCGCGCTGATTTGGATACTCAGCAGGTAAGAACTTACAATGGTTGGATTTTGAAATAGCTGTGCAAGGTTGGCGAACGTAAATCTTCCCTGAGTATCCAGGAAAGCGTCGATCATCAAACGAGCTGATGGCCAGATCAGAAAAAGAATCGCGAACAAGAAAAAAGGCGAAACGCCAAGCCATTTTTTCAAGTTCAGAGGATTTGCAGAATTTCGGGAGGCGGGAAGCGCTGTTTGTGCCATAACCTGCTCCTGCGTAAAAGCTTTTTTAGAGTGAGACCCCGCTTGTGGCAGGGTCTCACTATGCTATTGATTTTGAACTAAATTATGGGGCGGCCTTGATGTCGGAACCAACCGCTGAATCCCAATTCTTGGTGATCAAGTCGCTGGCGCTTTTCATCTGGGCATCAGTTGGGAAGACTGCACCGGAGACATCGGGGAGCTTGGCAGCGAGGTCGGCTGGGACCACGTTGCGAGCACGCAAGTCAGCTTCACGGATTGGGTGGCAATAACCCTTCATCCACTGCAACTGTCCGGCATCCGAGTAGAGATATTCCATCCACAACTTGGCGGCATTGGGGTGCGGGGCGTAGGCGCTGATGGCCTGAACGTACACGCCACCGAAGCGGCCACTCTTGGGGATCACAACGGAAACCTTCGGGTTGCCGTTGAAGGAATCGACACCGGCGAGGGCATTGTAGTCCCAAGTGATGCGGATGGGGGTTTCGCCCTTGGCAACGAGGCCATTATTTGAAATCAACGGGACCAGGTTACCAGCTTTGTTCAACTTGGAGAAATAGTCGAGACCAGCCTGGGCGTTATCAAGCGAACCGCCATTAGCAAGGGCAGAGGCGTATACCGCCAGGATAGCCTGGTTTGAAGTGCGTGGGTCGCCAGAGAGAGCAACCTGACCCTTGTAGGCAGGATCCAACAGATCTGACCAATCCTGCGGAACCTTCGGCTGAACATCGGTATTGACCATGAAGGCCATTACACCATAATAGTCACCATACCAATAGCCATCGGCGCTTTTAGCGGAAGCAGGGATGGTGTCCCAAGTGGAGACCTTGTAGGGCGCGAAGAGAGCCTTGTTGGCTTCGCCGAATGAATAACCAACATCAACAACGTCAGGAGCCTGTGGTCCCTTGTTGTCTTTATTGGCTGTGATGGCAGTGATCTCATCGCCCGAACCAGCATCCGGGGTGATCTCATTGATGGTCAGACCATATTTCGTCTTGAATTCATCAAGCGCGCCGCCGTAGTTGCACCAGTCATGGGGCAGTGCAATTACATTCAACGTGCCCTCAGCCTTGGCTGCCGCAACAAGGGCATCCATGCCGGTGCCGCCGCTGGCAGCGGGTGCCGCTGTAGGCGTTGCCGCCGAGCCGCAGGCAGAAAGAATCATGCTGACGATCAGGACCAACGGAAAAACATAGAACAAAATCTTTTTGGTCATTCTCTTCTTCTCCTTTTGGATTTTTGTATGGAAACCATATGCTTCCATAGTTCGATTATAAACGAAACAGGAAACCTTAATCAAAATTAAACCAGACATTAACTGAGCATGATTGTGAAATTAAATTCAGGGTTCAGGTTGAAGGAAGAAGGAGTTGGCAAACTCATCTCGGAAGGATTGACCGGCAGGACATGCCATTCACGCGCCGCGGGCCAAAATCCCCAAAGTAACAGGCCGCAGGAAAGCAGAAGCAAAAGAACTCCGAGAAGGATTCGCAATCGCTTTGCCATGCGGCCTATTATAACTGGATTAATCTCAAAGACCAATTCAGCGGACTATTTAGAAATCTTGGCTGCTCTCATTTTTTGACACACCATCGCCGAACGGAAAATACGATCGAAGAATCCATCATAACCATCTTTATCGTAAAGGATCATGTAATCGGCGGGACCGTATTCTTCGGGCAAATATAAAATTCCGCCGTTGGGATTAATTTCCAAAATGAATAACTCGCCTTTTTCGTTCATGCGCACATCGCAACGCCCATAGCCCGTACAGCCCATTGCAAGATACATCCGTCGGCCAACATCCTGCAAGCGCGAGACCAGACTTTGATCCGTCAGCCGTCGAAACTCGAAGGGCACGGAATAATCCCACTTAATATCTGAGTGCCAGAAATCGTGACCTTCGGGAAAAATCAATTCAGTCGGCGGATAAACAAACGGCGCGGAAAGATCGTCAGGATTATCCACAATGAAGACGTTGAACTCGCGTCCGACAATAAATTCTTCAACGCGCGCCGCTCCATATTCCGAAGCGATCCGTTCAAACTGGACCCGCAACTGCTTGGCCGTTTCGACACGGCTTTCGCGCGTCATGCCGATACTGCTATAACTATGCGGGTGTTTGACCATCAATGGGAATCGCAAATCCTTGACAGCCTTTTCCAGATCATCCTTCGGAGTAACGCGATGCCCTCTTGCAAAACCAATCCCATTCGCATCGGCCACGGACTGCATTTCTTCGCGACTCGGATCGTAGCAATTGCTGCTTGCACCCGTGAAAGGCAAATTGAGTTCTTCCATCGCCTGAATGACATCCAAGCCGGGATAATCTTCATCCGCCGCGCCATCGCACAAATTGAAATAAACATCGAAGCGATTTTCTTCCGCAAGCGCGCGCAGTTTATCCATCACAGGCCGCCG